>NZ_WVRJ01000029.1:0-3087 GCF_013110855.1 Ruegeria sp. HKCCD4884 | reverse complement strand
ACATGCGCTGGGACGAGGGCGCGGACGAGGTCTTTCATGTTGAGGATGCCGACCTGTGTTTTGCCGCTCATAACGCGGTAGGTTTTGTAAGTGTCGCCACCCGAGATCGAGATCAGGTGTTCGAGGTTGTCGTTAACATCCACCTCGCCGTCAAACTCACCTTCGTGGGTTCCGTCCTTGTCCATCACCGAGCGCACGCGCAGCACGCGGGCGCGGTTGATGTCGCTCACGAAGTCCTCAATGTAAGGATCGTTCGGGTTCAACAGGATGTGCTGCGGCTCGCCCTGTTGCACCACGTAGCCATCCTTCAGGATCACCAGGTGGTCAGCCAGCTTCAGCGCCTCGTCCAGATCGTGGGTGATGAAGATGATCGTCTTGTGCAGGTCCTTCTGCAACTCCAGCAGCAGGTCCTGCATGTCGGTGCGGATCAGTGGATCAAGCGCCGAGAACGCTTCGTCCATCAGCATGATCTCGGAATCCGAGGCCAGCGCCCGGGCGATCCCCACGCGCTGCTGCATCCCGCCTGACAGCTGGTGCGGATAGTGGTCCTCGTATCCCGCAAGGCCAACGCGCGCGAGCCACTTCTTGCCCGCCGCCACGATCTCGTCCTTGGTATCGCCGCGCACGGCCAGCGCCATGCCCGCGTTTTCCGCCACCGTCTTGTGCGGCAGCAGCGCGAACTTCTGAAACACCATCGACATTGTGTTCAGCCGCATGTCGCGCAGCTTCAACGGGTCATAGTCCAATACGTTCTGCCCATTGACCCAAACCTCTCCGGCCGTGGGTTCGATCAGCCGGTTCAGGTGTCGGATAAGGGTCGATTTGCCCGACCCTGACAGACCCATGATCACTGTGATCTCACCGGCCTGCATGTCGACATTGATGTCTTGCAGGCCCAGCACGTGGGCTTCCTTCTCCAGCAGGTCGGTCTTGCCCATACCCTGGCGCACTTGTTCCATCGCGCGATCAGGATGCGCACCGAAGATCTTGTAAAGGTTGCGGATCGAGATTTTAGGTTCAGCACTCATGTCCCGCCCTCCTTAATGCTTCTGTGCCGCTGCAACACGGGCCAGCGCCGCCTTGGACACCCGGTCCAGCACGATTGCCAGCAACACGATGCCGAGACCCGCGATCAAGCCGACGCCCAGCTCAAGATTACGGATGCCGCGCAACACCAAGACGCCCAGACCGGGCGCCGAGACCAGCGAGGCGATCACCACCATCGCAAGGCTCATCATGATGGTTTGGTTCACACCCGCCATAATGTTTGGTAAGGCCAGTGGTAGCTCGACCCCCCACAGTTTCTGACGCGGCGACATGCCGAAGGCATTCGCCGCCTCAACAACATCCTTGTCGACCAGACGAATGCCCAAGTCGGTCAGGCGGATCACAGGCACGATGGCGTACACAATGATCGCAATGCCGTAGAGTTTCGGTTCTGTAACGCTGAACAGGAAGATCAGCGGGATGAGATACACAAAGGTCGGTAGCGTTTGCAGCAGGTCCAGAACCGGCAGGATCATACGCTGGAAGCTATCGGATTTGGCCATGGCGATGCCTATGGGCACCCCCAGCAGAATACAAAGCCCGGTACAGACCAGCACAATCGACAGTGTCTGCATCGCCGGCTCAAGATGATCGATGAAGCCCAAAAAGCAAAATACGAAGATCACGAATCCGGTTACGATGGCCGAGCGTGAAACATACCAGGTCAGCACAAACAGCGCCGGCAGCATGATCCACCACGGCACCGCATCCACCGCCAGCAGCGCCCATTCCAGCATCCATGACAGCGGTTGCGTCAACGGGTCCAGCACCAGCTTCAACCCGTCCTTGATGGCAAGAAAGCCATCCTCAACCGCAGACACAAAATCCCGCGATTGTGGGATCGCAGGACAGGCTTCGTTCAAGGCATCAAGAGAGGGAAAGGGAAAAGTCGGGCCATTGTCGACATTCTCAGCATTGGCCTGCGCCAGCAAATCGGCCATCGAAAGATTTGCCCCGCCGCCAGAAGACTCGCACCAGTCACGGAGTCCCAACGCATCGAACATGCGGTCATAAAAAGCCATATCGTCCCCTTCCAACAACACCCGGGCGCCCCCTTGTATGAGGCGCCCAGATCCTTACCGTGTTTTATTGTTATTTCAGCAGCGCTGACAGTTTCGCGCGCGCGTCGTCGTTCAGCCACTCACTCCAAGTGTCCTGGAAGTTGGTCAGAAAATAAACCGCAGCCTCTTCTCCGGACGCGTTGTTCTCTTCCTGCCAGGCAAGCAGACCGTTCATCACGTCATTGGTGAATTGAACATTCTCCATCAGCGCCGTCTCTTCGGGGTGCGAATCCGCGAAAGTGTTGGTCACAACCGTGGTCACGTCACTGGCGGGGAACGCACCAAGCACCGGTTCTGCACATTCTTCCTGACTGTTGCACTCATGCGCTTCTGCCACATGTGGGCCTACATCGACCTGCACCATCGGGTAGCGGCCTAGAATCGAGGTTGGAGCCCAATAGTAGCCAAACCAAGGTTCTTTCGAGTCATAGGCCGAGGCAATGGACGCTGCCAGAGTCTCTCCCGATCCGTGGATAAAGTCCTCAATCCCTGCATCAGCAAAACCGGCCGCCTTTGCCATGTTGGTGCTGACCCGCTGACAGGTCCAACCAACAGGACAATTGTGGAAACGGCCGCCAACCAGTTCAGGATTGGCCAAGATGCCTTCCATCGTGGTCAGCTCCGGATGTTCTTCGGCCAGATAGGTCGGAATCCACCACGCCTCGACACCGCCATCGGACAGCACCTTGGCGCGTTCGATGATCGCACCACTTTCAATCAGGCCCGGATAAGCAGGCGCCCCGTTGGTCCACAGCTCGGTCAGAATGTCTGGCTCGCCAGTTTCCGCAACCGAGGCCAGCGCGGGCGTCGTCGCCGATGGCACAACTGTCACCGTGCAGCCATAGCCTTGCTCCAGCAGGAACTTGCTAACCTGCGTCACAATAATCGCCGAGCCCCAATCCATCTCGGTGATCGAAACCTCACCACACTCAGCCTGCGCCGCACCAGCTACGCCCATGGATACCGCAGCACTCGCCGC
>NZ_WVRJ01000028.1:0-4478 GCF_013110855.1 Ruegeria sp. HKCCD4884 | reverse complement strand
GTTGAGTTGGGTGGTAAGATGGTTGATTTTGCGGGTTGGGAGATGCCTGTCCAGTATCCGATGGGGATTATGGGAGAGCATAAGCAGTGTCGTGAGAAGGCGGCGTTGTTTGATGTATCTCACATGGGTCAGGTGATTTTGCGCGGTGAGAATGTGGGTGAGAAGCTGGAAGCTTTGTGCCCTCAGGCTTATGCGACGCTGAAGGAAGGCAAGGCGCGGTACGGGTTCTTTACGAACGCCGATGGCGGGATCATGGATGACCTGATCGTGTCGAATGCGGGCGATCATTACTTTGTGGTGGTGAACGCGGCGCTGCGGCATCAGGACATTCCGCATATGCAGGCCAATCTGGACGGCGTCGAAGTGACCGAGATCTTCGACCGCGCGCTGGTGGCGGTGCAGGGTCCCAAGGCCGAGGATGTGGTGGGGGAACTTTGCCCCGCTGCCCGCGATCTGAAGTTCATGGAAACCACCGTGGCCGATATCAACAGCGTTGAATGCCGCATCTCGCGTCTGGGCTATACCGGCGAGGATGGCTACGAGATCTCGATCCCCGAGGACAAGGCGATCGAGATCAGCAAGGCGTTCCTGGCCCATGAAGATTGCGAACCGGCGGGTCTGGGCGCGCGCGACAGCCTGCGGCTCGAGGCGGGGCTGTGCCTCTATGGCAATGACATTGATCAGAGCACCTCGCCCATCGAAGCATCCTTGGGCTGGGCCATTCAGAAACGCCGCAAGGAAGAAGGCGGCTTTCCGGGCGCGGATCGCGTGCAAAAGGAACTGGCCGAGGGCGCGGCGCGCAAGCTGGTGGGCATCAAGCCCGAAGGCCGGGCACCGGCGCGTCAGGGCGTCGAGGTGCAATGCCTTGAGGGCAACACGATTGGTCAGATCACCTCGGGCAGCTTTGGCCCCACGGTGGGTGGCCCGGTTGCGATGGGTTATGTGAGCAAAGGCCATGGCGCGCCCGGTGAGAAGGTGAACCTGATCATCCGGGGCAAGGCGCAACCGGCCGAGATCGTGGCGCTGCCCTTCGTCACACAGAATTACAAGCGTTGAAGTCAGGAGAGAGACAAGATGGCAACCTATTATTCCGAAGAACATGAATGGCTGACCGTTGAGGGCGACACCGCCACGCTGGGCATCACCAAACACGCGGCTGAACAGCTGGGTGAGGTGGTGTTTGTCGAGCAGCAGGAAGTGGGCGACGAGTTCGAGAAAGACGGCGAGATCGGCGTGATCGAATCCGTCAAGGCGGCCTCGGAACTTTACGCTCCGGTCGATGGTGAGATCGTCGAAGTGAACGAAGCGCTGGCCGACAACCCCGGCGCGCTGAACGACGACCCCGAGGGCGAAGCCTGGATCTACAAGGTCAAGATTGCGGACGCGTCGCAGCTTGAAGACCTGATGGACGAGGCCGGATACAAAGCCTTCATCGGGTGACCCAAACCCGGAGCCCCGTCTTTGGGGCTCCCCCGCTTCATCTTTTTCCAAATACTCCCGCCGGAGGCTCCCGCAGTCTCCGCCGGCCCTGACCTATCCGTGAGGAGCGCAAAGATGGCCTTCAAACTGACCGACTACGAAGCCTATGACTTCGCCAATCGCCGCCACATTGGCCCAAGCCCAACCGAGATGCGCGACATGCTCAAGGTGATCGGCTTCAAGACGCTGGACGAACTGATCGACGCCACCGTCCCGCCCGCGATCCGGCAGAAAGAGCCGCTGGACTGGGGTCCGGCGATGACGGAACGTGATGCTCTGTTCCATATGAAAGAGGTGGCGAGCAAGAACAAGGTTCTGACCTCGCTGATCGGTCAGGGCTATTACGGCACCACCACACCCGCGCCGATCCTGCGCAACATTCTGGAAAACCCGGCCTGGTACACCGCCTACACGCCGTACCAGCCCGAGATCAGCCAGGGTCGTCTTGAGGCGCTGTTGAACTTCCAGACCATGGTCTCTGACCTGACCGGGCTGGACGTGGCCAACGCCTCCTTGCTGGACGAAGCCACAGCGGCTGCCGAAGCCATGGCCATGGCCAAGCGTGGCGGGCGTTCGAAAGCCAACAACGCGGCCTTCTTTGTCGACAAGAACTGCCACCCGCAAACCATCGCGGTCATTAAGACGCGCGCCGAGCCTCTGGGCATCGACGTGCAGGTGGGTGATCCCGACAGCCTGGATGCGGGCGCGGTCTTTGGTGCGATCTTCCAATACCCGGGCACCCATGGTCACGTGCGCGACTTCACATCGGAAATCGCCGCGCTGCACGAACATAAAGCCATTGCCATCGTCGCCGCCGACATCCTGTCGCTGGCGCTGCTGAAGTCACCGGGCGAGATGGGCGCGGACATCGCCATCGGCTCGACCCAGCGCTTTGGCGTTCCGATGGGCTATGGCGGCCCGCACGCTGCGTATATGGCAACCACCGACAAGCTGAAGCGCTCGATGCCGGGCCGGATCATCGGTGTCAGCATCGACAGCCGGGGCAACAAGGCCTACCGCCTGTCGCTGCAAACCCGCGAGCAGCATATCCGCCGTGAGAAGGCGAACTCGAACGTCTGCACCGCGCAGGCGCTGCTGGCGGTCATTGCCTCGATGTATGCGGTCTATCACGGCCCCGACGGCATCAAGGCCATCGCGCAATCGGTGCACCGCAAGACCTCGCGCCTGGCCGCTGGTCTGGAAGAGGCAGGCTTTGCCGTGGAACCGGAAGTGTTCTTCGACACCATCACGGTTGAGGTCGGCCACCTGCAGAAGACCGTCATGGAAGCTGCCGTGGCGCGCGGTGTCAACCTGCGCAAGGTTGGCGAGACCAAGGTCGGCATCAGCCTGGACGAACAGACCCGCCCCGAGACCATCGAGGCCGTCTGGGGTGCCTTTGGCATCGACCGCACCGATGACAGCTCGAACAAGCAATACCGCCTGCCGGACTATGCGCTGCGGGAAAGCGAATACCTGACCCACCCGATCTTCCACAAGAACCGGGCCGAGGCCGAGATCACCCGCTACATGCGCCGTCTGGCCGACCGTGATCTGGCGCTGGACCGGGCGATGATCCCGCTGGGCTCGTGCACCATGAAGCTGAACGCGACGATCGAGATGATCCCGGTCACCTGGCCCGAGTTTGGCAATCTGCACCCGTTCTGCCCCGAAGATCAGGCGCAGGGCTATCACGAGATGATCGCCGATCTGAACGACAAGCTGTGCCAGATCACCGGCTATGACGCGATCTCCCAGCAGCCCAACTCGGGCGCGCAGGGCGAGTACGCGGGCCTTCTGACCATCCGCAACTACCACTTCGCGCGCGGCGAAGGTCAGCGGAACGTCTGCCTGATCCCAACCTCGGCGCATGGCACCAACCCGGCTTCGGCCCAGATGGTGGGCTGGCAGGTTGTGCCGGTTCTGGCGGATGAGAACGGCAATATCGATGTGGCCGACTTCCGCGCCAAGGCGGAAAAGCATTCGGACAACCTTGCCGCCTGCATGATCACCTACCCGTCGACCCATGGCGTGTTCGAGACCACCGTGCAGGAGGTCTGCCAGATCACCCATGATCACGGCGGTCAGGTCTATATCGACGGGGCCAACATGAATGCCATGGTGGGTCTGTCGCGTCCGGGGGATATTGGCGGTGACGTCAGCCACCTGAACCTGCACAAGACCTTCTGCATCCCGCATGGCGGTGGCGGCCCCGGGATGGGACCGATCGGCGTCAAGGCGCATCTGGAAGAGCACCTGCCGGGCCACCCGGAATACGGCACCGCCGTGGGTCCGGTCTCGGCAGCGCCCTTCGGCTCGCCCTCGATCCTGCCGGTCAGCTGGGCTTATGTGCTGCTGATGGGCGGCGCGGGTCTGACGCAGGCGACCAAAGTGGCGATCCTGAACGCCAACTACATCGCGGCGCGGCTCAAGGATGCCTATCCGATCCTCTACACCTCGGAAACGGGGCGTGTGGCGCATGAATGCATCCTCGACACCCGTCCGCTGGACGAGGCGGCGCATGTCACCGTTGACGATGTGGCCAAGCGTCTGGTCGATTCAGGCTTCCACGCGCCGACCATGAGCTGGCCGGTGGCGGGCACCCTGATGGTGGAACCCACGGAATCGGAACCCATGGCCGAACTTGATCGTTTCTGCGATGCCATGCTGTCCATCCGGGCGGAAGCGCAGGACATCATCGACGGCAAGATCGACGCGGAGAACAACCCGCTGAAAAACGCCCCCCACACGGTGCGCGACCTGGTCGGCGACTGGGACCGCCCCTACACCCGTGAACAGGCCTGCTTCCCTCCGGGCTCCATGGGCGTCGACAAATACTGGTCCCCCGTCAACCGCGTCGACAACGCATATGGCGACAGAAACCTCGTCTGCACATGCCCCCCAATGGAAGAATACCTCGACGCAGCCGAGTAAACCCAAATCAAAACCCCGCCAAATCAATGGCGGGGTTTTCGCCAATCGGAAACAAGCGTTCCGATGTG
>NZ_WVRJ01000027.1:2500-6069 GCF_013110855.1 Ruegeria sp. HKCCD4884 | reverse complement strand
ATCGTATTAGAGAGATTGTTGGGTTTTTACTAGGTTTGGCGGTGACCTACTCTCCCGGGGCTTAAGCCCAAGTACCATTGGCGCGGCAGTGCTTAACTTCCGGGTTCGGTATGGGACCGGGTGTTTCACTTGCGCTATGACCACCAAACCGAGGAAAAGCCCATGTCGACTTTCTTGCGGAGCAAGAAAGCGACGGGTGGCAGGCAGCGTATTCGCTTGCGAATGCGCGGTGCCACTCGGTTGTGTTAATCAATCAGTGTTGTCCAAACCAAGGTCGGTGTATGCTTTTGGTTTGATTTGTCTTTCTGTTACTGGATCAAATCAAGCCTATCGGGCGATTAGTACCGGTCAACTGAACGCATTACTGCGCTTACATCTCCGGCCTATTGACGTGGTGGTCTTCCACGGCCCTCAGGGAGACCTTGTTTTGAGGGGGGCTTCCCGCTTAGATGCCTTCAGCGGTTATCCTGTCCGATCATAGCTACCCAGCACTGCCGTTGGCACGACAACTGGTCCACCAGTGGATCGTTCACCCCGGTCCTCTCGTACTAGGGGCAACTCCTCTCAAGTCTCCTACACCCACGGCAGATAGGGACCGAACTGTCTCACGACGTTCTAAACCCAGCTCACGTACCTCTTTAAACGGCGAACAGCCGTACCCTTGGGACCTGCTCCAGCCCCAGGATGAGATGAGCCGACATCGAGGTGCCAAACACTGCCGTCGATATGGACTCTTGGGCAGTATCAGCCTGTTATCCCCGGCGTACCTTTTATCCGTTGAGCGATGGCCCTTCCACTCGGGACCACCGGATCACTATGGCCGTCTTTCGACTCTGCTCGACTTGTCAGTCTTGCAGTCAGGCTGGCTTCTGCCATTGCACTCAACGAGCGATTTCCGACCGCTCTGAGCCAACCTTCGCGCGCCTCCGTTACGCTTTAGGAGGCGACCGCCCCAGTCAAACTACCCGCCACGCAGGGTCCCGGATCCGGATAACGGACCGCGGTTAGACATCAAGAGTGCGAAGGGTGGTATCTCAAGGGAGGCTCCACGGATACTTGCGTTTCCGCTTCAAAGCCTACCACCTATCCTGCACATCACAATCCTGATGCCAGTGCGAAGCTGTAGTAAAGGTGCACGGGGTCTTTCCGTCTAACCGCGGGAAGCCTGCATCTTGACAGGCAATTCAATTTCGCTGAGTCGATGTTGGAGACAGCGGGGAAGTCGTTACGCCATTCGTGCAGGTCGGAACTTACCCGACAAGGAATTTCGCTACCTTAGGACCGTTATAGTTACGGCCGCCGTTTACCTGGGCTTCAATTCAAGGCTCTCACCTCTCCTTTTAACCTTCAGGCACCGGGCAGGCGTCAGACCCTATACGTCGTCTTGCGACTTCGCAGAGCCCTGTGTTTTTAATAAACAGTCGCCACCCCCTGGTTTGTGCCCCCAGCCCCTAGTTGCCTAGGAACCGGGCCTCCTTCTCGCGAACTTACGGAGGTATTTTGCCGAGTTCCTTCAACATCGTTCTCTCAAGCGCCTTGGTATGCTCTACCAGTCCACCTGTGTCGGTTTAGGGTACGGTCTGATGGAGGGCTATTTCCAGGAACTGCTCAGCAGCCCAACCAATCCGATAAGGTTGAACTACACCTGCAATCCGTCACATCCTCCTGGCCTAGGAATATTAACCTAGTTCCCATCGCCTACGCCTTTCGGCCTCGGCTTAGGGGCCGGCTTACCCTGCTCAGATTAGCTTTAAGCAGGAACCCTTGGACTTTCGGCGAGAGTGTCTCTCACACTCTTTGTCGCTACTCATGTCATCATTCTCACTAGTGATCTCTCCACCGGATCGCTCACGCGCCGGCTTCATCGAAAGAACTCTATCCTGCGCTACCGCCTATTCGGCTACTTGAGCGCGCTTACGCGCACCACATAACCGGCGGCAATACAGGATGAGTTCTATGTCACACTACGCTCTGCTACCATGCCTTACGGCATCCTAAGCTTCGGCTCATGGCTTGAGCCCCGTTACATCTTCGCCGCAGGACAACTTATTTAGACCAGTGAGCTGTTACGCTATCTTTAAAGGATGGCTGCTTCTAAGCCAACCTCCTGGTTGTTTTGGTCGTCCCACCTGCTTTCCCACTTAGCCATGAATTGGGGGCCTTAGCTGTAGGTCAGGGTTGTTTCCCTCTCCACTACGGACGTTAGCATCCGCAGTGTGTCTGCCATCTAGTACTCCCGGGTATTCGGAGTTTGGTTAGGATCAGTAAGCCTGTGGGGCCCCATTACCCATCCAGTGCTCTACCCCCCGGGGTATTCGGATGACGCTCTACCTAAATAGATTTCGCAGAGAACCAGCTATCTCCGAGTTTGATTGGCCTTTCACCCCTAGGCACAGCTCATCCCGATCCTTTTCAACGGATGTGGGTTCGGTCCTCCAGTAAGTGTTACCTTACCTTCAACCTGGCCATGCCTAGATCACTCGGTTTCGGGTCTGATCCCACGAACTCATGCGCCCTATTAAGACTCGCTTTCGCTACGCCTACACCTAACGGCTTAAGCTTGCTCGTGAGACCAAGTCGATGACCCATTATACAAAAGGTACGCCGTCAGCTCGCAAGGAGCCTCCGACTGATTGTAGGCGTTCGGTTTCAGGTACTGTTTCACTCCCCTCGTCGGGGTGCTTTTCACCTTTCCCTCACGGTACTGGTTCGCTATCGGTCAGCAAGGAGTACTTAGCCTTCGAAGGTGGTCCTCCGATCTTCAGACAGAATTTCACGTGTTCCGCCCTACTTAATACGTCCGTCAAAGCTTCCTATACGGGGCTGTCACCCGCTATGGCCACGCTTCCCAACGTGTTCTAGTCACTCATCCGGCTCGGCTGGTCCCCGTTCGCTCGCCGCTACTAGGGGAGTATCAATTGATTTCCTTTCCTCCGGGTACTTAGATGTTTCAGTTCCCCGGGTTTGCTCTTAAAACCCTATGTATTCAGGTCTTAAGTACTTGGTTAAGCGACATATTGATTAGCAAAACTAACAATATGAAGCTTTCAAGTGGGTTGCCCCATTCAGAAATCCATGGATCAAAGCTTATTCTCAGCTCCCCATGGCTTATCGCAGAGTATCACGTCTTTCATCGCCTCTTGCTGCCAAGGCATTCACCAAACGCCCTTCTCGCGCTTGATTTGATCCAGAAAGAGAAAGACATAACATTTTGCGCTACCGCCTATTCGGCTACTTGAGCGCGTGAACCCTTCCGGCCTGCGGCCTTCACGGTTCGACTATGTCCAACGCGATCATCCAGCTGGTAACTAAAGATGATCTTTCTTCTGAACCAAAAGCATACTTTCCCGCCTTCCATCCTGGAACCCATGCTGCCGATGTCGGTCGGCCCCACATGGAGAATAGAAGACAATGCATGATCGTCAGATCATGCGGGTTAGTGTACTTGACTTGGACAACTCTGTTCGTTTCAGCCGCGATAGTCGTGGACAGGCGAGGAAACACCCGTGTCACAACCCACCCCTCCGAAGAGGAGAACGACTGAGATCAACGCCACACTCGGCGCGATC
>NZ_WVRJ01000026.1:0-13644 GCF_013110855.1 Ruegeria sp. HKCCD4884 | reverse complement strand
GTCTCTCCGATGTGTCACCGCCGCTTCCGCAGCGTCCCAGCGCCTCAGCAGCGCCGGTGAAGGGGGTTCTAAGGTTTACTCCCAAAACCCGCAACCCAAAAAAACAAAAATCCAAAAGTTTTTTGAAACCACACAAATAATAAAACAAAATCAAAAGGTTAGTCGATAATAAAGACAGAAGATAGGGCGTCGAAAAGCCATTTCCCTTCCACCCACCCCCTCTGAACCGACTCGGACAAATGTGGTCACCACAACATATTGAGCAACAGTGGCGTCGCGACACAAGTCGGCGCGACTCAAACCCGTTAATCGAGTCGGGGATTCCATCAAATTCTGAACCTTTTTTGACCAAAGGAATCGAAAACCGATCTGGGCGAAACTGAAGACACACATACGTCTCTTTCGTATCCCGCAAGACACCACCAAGACCCGCCTTGCACATCTTATTCTGATGGGGTCTGGTTCCCCTACTACTTAGTCGGCACAAACGCGGGATCGGTATGGCGCGTCATCTTCAGTTTCCTTTGGTCAGAACCGTTGGATTTGACGGAGCGCTCGTAACTTTTGCGGACAGCATGTCCGAAGACGCAAACCGCGCAGCTCTGGCCTTTCGATCTGAATTGGATCGTCTAAATTGGGATGAGGTCACGGAGTCATCCGCGTCCCTGGGTTCTGCTTTTGTGCGTTTCGACACGCAGAGTATTTCGCATAAGCAGATGCTGGACAGGCTTCAGCGTCTTGTTGGCCAAAAAGACTGGTACAATACGCAGCTTCCTACGGGCCGCAAACTGTGGCGTGTCCCGACAGTGTATGGAACAGATCTGGCGCCGCAACTGAACGATGCCGCAGCCGCCGCAGGGTTGACACCGGAAGAGGCAACACGTCGCCTGGGTCAATCACGGGTACGGGTTCTGACAATCGGGTTCGCGCCCGGGCAACCTTACCTTGGGCCATTGGGGCCCGAGTTCAACATTCCCCGGCTACAAAACCTGACCCCCATGGTGCCTGAAGGCGCATTGGTTCTGGCCATCTCGCAATTTGTCCTGTTTTCAGGCCCAACACCAACCGGGTGGCGGCATGTCGGGCAAACTGCCTTTCGATGCTTTCGCCCGGAGATGTCCGAGACCTTCCCCCTTAGCCCCGGAGACGAATTGGTGTTCGAACCTGTATCTCGCGAAGAGTTAGAGCATATCCGCGCGAACAATGCAGACGGCAGCGGCGGTGCTACCTGCGAGGAAATCGCGCCATGAGCCTGACTGTCCGTCGGATCGGCCCCTCATGCACAATACAAGATCAGGGGCGCATCGGGTATCTGGATCAGGGTTTGTCCCGCTCTGGCGCTGCCGACATATTCGCCTTGCATGAAGGGGCTGCGTTGCTGGGGCAGAGCCCGGACCTTGCGGCGCTGGAAATGGCCGGGATGGGAGGCGAATTCGAAGCCGCGCAAGATATGCACATCGCTTTGACCGGTGCACCAATGCAGGCGACCGTTGATGGTAGCCCTGTAGCCTGGAATGCGTCGCATCATTTGGCCGCCGGGCAAAGACTGGTCATCGGGGCCGCTGTGAAAGGGAATTACGGCTATCTTCATTTAGGGGGTGGAATAGAGTCCGAGGTTTTTCTGGGATCGCGCGCGGCACATTTAACGGCGCGGATCGGTCAGGCAATACAACAAGGCGACAGGCTGACCTGTGGCCCTCATGCGGGTAAGAGCGGGTTGAAACTGCATCCCGCTGATCGGTTTTCAGGTGGCACGTTGCGTGTGGTGGCCAGCTTTCAAACACCGCTGTTCGATCAGGCGACGCTGGATCGGTTTGCTGCGACCACATTCCGACGCGGTGCGCGCGCAAACCGGATGGGGATGCAAGTGGACAGTGACGGCGAAGGGTTCGCTGCATCAGGCCAGTTGAACATATTGTCCGAGGTGATCACCCCAGGCGATATTCAAATGACCGGCACAGGTGATCCGTTCATTCTGTTGCCAGAGTGCCAGACCACTGGGGGTTATCCTCGTATCGCAACCGTTTTGCCCTGCGATATGCCCTGTGCGGCACAGACACCTGCGGGCGGTTCCATCCATTTCGAATTTGTCAGCATGGAAGAGGCCAACGCGTTGCACACAGCCTTCCTGTCAGATCTTGCGCACCTGCCTTCGCGGGTTGAACCTCTGGTCCGTGACCCGCATGACATACCGGACCTGTTGTCCTACCAATTGATCGGCGGAGTGATCTCTGCCACCGATTAAGGAGATATGCCAATGCCAAGCGTCGATCTGAACGCTGATATGGGGGAAAGCTTTGGCCCCTGGAAGATGGGCGATGACGAAAGCTTGTTGAAAATCATCACCTCTGCCAACATCGCCTGTGGGATTCACGCAGGCGACCCGGATGTGATGGCTGCGACAATGCAATTGGCAGCTGAGAACAATGTGGGCATTGGTGCGCATCCCGGCTTTCCCGATCTACAGGGCTTTGGTCGCCGGAACATGAAAGTGCCCCATGACGCGTTGCGCAATCTGGTCCGGTATCAACTGGGTGCCGCGAAAGGCATGGCAAAGGCGGTCGGCACAAAAGTTCGGCATCTCAAGCTGCACGGCGCGTTGGCCAATATGTGCTCGGTCGATTTTGATATGGCGCGGGCCTGCTATCAGGGCGCTTTGGATGTGGACCCCGACATTATCGTCATGGTGCTTGCCGTCACAAAGCAGGAAGCCGCCGTGCGCGAACTTGGCTGCAAATGGGTGGGCGAGATCTTTGCCGACCGCGCCTACAATGACGATGGCACCTTGGTCGACCGCAGCCTGCCCGGTGCCGTGATCCATGACGCTGATGTGGCCGGCCCACGCATTCTGAACATGGTCCGCGAAGGCGCGATCATAACGGAAAGCGGCAAACGGCTAGAGACCTCCATCGACACGATTTGTCTGCATGGGGACGGACCAACTGCGGTTCAGATCGCCCGTTCCGTGAGGGAAAGCCTGATCAGCGGCGGCGTCGAGGTGACAAAGTTCGTCCGGTAATCTTACATACCTTTAGTGCTGCGTTGTCATGAAAAAAGGGCTGTGGAGAACCACAGCCCAGACCCAACAGGAGAGTATTTGCCGGACCTTATGATGGTCCGATCATGAAACAGGTCACATTGCGGGCCTGCAATCGGCGACACGCCAGATCGGCCTGCTCGCGGGTCATGCCCTGAAAAGTTGCGTCAAACCCGCGCGAGCTTTGGTTCACCTTGCGCAGCGTGCCCTCCAGCGTCGTCATTTCTGACAAAGCGGTTTTCAGCAGCACCTTCTCGGCCTCATACCGTGTGGTGTAACGCCCCACATTGACGCCCCACAGATGCCCACCCGACGAAGAAAGCCGGGTGACAACTTCCTGCTCGGGCTCGGGTTGCTTCGCCGTTTCGGTTGAGGCCAGCACCAGATCGGACGGGCGTTGCGCCGGGCGTGTACCCGTTGCTTGTTCAGGCGAGGTGGTCGACGCGATATCTGCCTGGGCGATTGCCGCTGCGATACCGTTGGTGATCCGGTCGCGATTCTGATCTGCTGTCGCCGCCACTGCATTTGCAACCTGAGTCGAAGCGCTTGGGCGCACAACCGGACGCAGGCTGGTTTTGGGTGGCCCGCTCAGGCGTGCGACCTGTGTGCCCAATCCTGCATTCCCCGCATAAGCCGGGCGTGCCGGTTTGCGAATGGGTGCACGCGACGGGGCACGACGGAAACCCAGATCCAAAAGCTCGGCCACTTTGGCATTGCGCGATGCGCCCGACTTTCCACCAAAGACGGTCGCGATGATCCGTTCATTCTTGCGCTTGGCTGACGCCACTAGGTTGAACCCAGCAGCGCGCGTATACCCGGTTTTGATGCCATCTGCCCCTTTGTACGCAGCCAGTAGGCGACGGTTGGTATTTGGTACAGTCTTGACCCCGGCATGTGTCGATTGACGCGAGAACAGGTTATAATACTGCGGGTAATCATACAGCAGGTGCCGTCCCAGCGTGGTCATGTCACGTGCGGTGGACAAATGCCCCGACTCGGTCAGACCATGCGCGTTCTTGAAAGTGGTACGGCTCATCCCCATGGCCTTCGCGGTGCGGGTCATACGGCGGGCAAAAGCTGCCTCGGACCCGCTGATAGCGATACCGATAGCGGTTGCCGCGTCATTGGCTGATTTCACAGCAGACGCTCGGATCAGATACCGGAAGGCAATCGTCTGTCCCGTTCGCAGGCCCAGCTTGGATGGAGGTTCTGCCGCAGCTTTCTTGGTGATCCGCACAGGGGTATCCAGCGTGATCTCACCGTTTCGCACCGCTTCGAACGCAATATAAAGCGTCATCATCTTGGTCAGCGATGCCGGATGCAGCCGCGTATCGGCATTGCGCGAATGCAAAACCTCACCGGTGCGTGCGTCAATAACCATTGCCGCGTAGGGTGCCGCCATGGGCTTGAGCGGCGCAAACGCCAGCGCACATAGCATCGCTATAAGGAATAAGCCCATTCGGGCCGGAACTGTCCGCCGAATCTGCACGATCTTTGCCTCTGTCTGCCTCGCGCCGCCGGGTTTTCCCGGTCGGCAAAATATATTTTATTGCAATCAAGGCTAACACAGGGGGGGCACAAAAGAAACTGAAAGCTGCGCTTTTCGCGATTTCGTCATATGCGCCACAAAGCGCTATATGTAGATTAAGCAATCGCGAAGACCCACCAAATACGCGATTGTGGCATCGCTTTGCCGGAGCACAACAAGGTTTTTCCGGGACTGCGGCCAAAAGGCAACATCACCTCAAACTGCACACCAGATCGGCCAAGTCGCCCAAATCGCGCAGCTCGCGGAATCGCGGGCTGTCAACCGGGGCTTCAGCGTGCTCAACCTCCCACACCAGACCGTGTGGCACATAAACCCCCCAGCATCCGGCCTGAATCGGGGCCACCACATCCGAGCGCATGGAATTGCCAACCATCATCGCAGACGCCGGACCATCCCCGTGGGATTCGAAAATCGTCTGATAAGTTTCTGCGGTCTTTTCCGACACAATCTCGACCCCATCGAACAAATCGCCCAGCCCGGATTGGGCCAGTTTACGCTCTTGATCGATCAGGTCGCCTTTGGTGATGAGTATGACCCGGTACGCGTCGGACACGCTCTCAATCGCATCACGGGCATGCGGCAACAGCTCGATCGGATGTGCCAGCATCTCTTGCCCGGCATCGATCAATTGCCGAATAGCCGAGGCCGGAACACGATCTTCTGTCACTTCGATGGCGGTTTCGATCATCGACAGAACGAATCCCTTTATCCCGTACCCATAGTGACGAATGTTGCGTTTTTCCGCGGCCAGAAGACGCTCCATCAGGTGATCGCGGTCAGCGTGATCCGCCAGCAATTCAGCAAAATGGGCCTGCGTCAGCTGGAAAAACCGTTCGTTGTGCCAAAGGGTATCATCTGCATCAAACCCGATTGTCGTCAGTTTTTCCGTCATCTTAATTACGTCCGCTTGCTCTTTTCACCGGCCATGCCCACGTTATATAAGCGCCAAGATAAACCCCAAGCCTGAATCGGACAGTTACACACGATGCTGGAAAAGACCTGGATGATGTCTGACACACCGGACGACGACGGAGACGCGTCAGTCCTGCTGCAGACGCGCCCAAAAACCAAGCGTCCGCCCCTGTACAAGGTGCTGTTGCTGAACGACGATTACACGCCGATGGAATTTGTCGTGCACGTGCTGGAGCGTTTTTTTGGCATGACCCACGCCCAGGCGTTCGAAATCATGCTAACCGTTCACAAAAAAGGCGTGGCCGTTGTCGGCGTCTTCAGCCATGAGATTGCCGAGACCAAAGTTGGCCAGGTGATGGATTTTGCCCGCAGGCACCAGCACCCGCTGCAATGCACCATGGAACGCGAAGAATAAGGCGCCCCGCCTATCGCGCCCATTCCTTACTCTGCCGGAATTGCCCATGTCCCCTCGCCTGGAACTTGCATTGCAAAACGGCTTGTCGCTGTCGCAACCGCTGACTGTGATCGGCCCTGCGCCAGACCACAACCTGTCAGCGCTCCCCGCTGACGCGCAGGTGGTGCAACCGTTCAAACCTTTTCACGATCATTTTGCGGCGCAAGGCTTTGACACGGTGCCCGAAGCGGACGCACCCTGTAAGGACGCTATCGTGTTTTTGCCACGTGCCAAGGCGCTGGCGCGCGCGATGATCCAGCGGGCGTGTTCACGGGCTGCTGGGGTTGTCGTTGTTGATGGCGCCAAGACCGATGGCGTGGACAGCATATTGAAAGATGTGCGCAAGCGGGTTGATGTCGAGGGCCCCCTGTCCAAAGCACATGGCAAGATTTTCTGGTTTCAGGCTGATGCTTCTGCTTTCGAAGACTGGGCCGCGCCTGTGGCGCAGATGGTCGGCGGTTTTCATACAGCACCGGGGGTGTTTTCGGCAGATGGGATCGACCCGGCCTCGGCCATGTTGTTGAAGTCGCTGCCTTCCAAACTGGGCGCTCGCGTGGCTGATCTGGGCGCGGGTTGGGGTTTTTTGTCCGCAGACGTATTGAAGCGCGATGACGTCAAGTCTTTGCATCTGGTAGAGGCGGATCAGACCGCTCTGACATGCGCGCGCAAAAACGCTCCTGATCAAAGGGCTCGGTTTTATTGGGCAGATGCCGTCACTTGGACTGCGCCCGAAACCATCGATACCGTCGTCATGAACCCCCCGTTTCACACCTCGCGCAACGCGGACCCGACTCTGGGTCAGGGGTTCATCGTCTCTGCCGCACGCAATCTAACCCGCAACGGAACCCTTTGGATGGTGGCCAATCGCCACCTGCCCTACGAGACCACGCTGAACGAACATTTCGCTCAGGTCACTGAAATTGCCGGAGACAACCGGTTCAAGGTGCTTCAGGCCTCTCGCCCTCGGCGTTAAGGCTCGCTAACCTGCCCCCAATTCAGGAGGATTCGGATGTCCTTTTCCATCGCTGGCAAGACAGCAATCGTAACAGGCGGAGCCAATGGCATCGGGCTGGCTATCGGACGCCATTTCGCGGATGCAGGTGCAAATGTCATGTTCGCCGACATGGACGAAAAACGCCTGGTCGATGAATTGGGCGAACAGGCTGAAGACGGAAACATCCGCTATTTTGCGGGCGATCTGCGTGAAAAATTGACCATAGCAAATCTGCTATCGGCCACTTTGGATGCTTTTGATCAGGTTGACATCCTGATCAATGGAGCGCGGCAAGTGATCCCTTCGGACCCCTTGGACCCTGATGACGATTCGGTGCGCACCCTGCTGAACCAGAACCTGATGCCAGCCCTGCGGCTGAGCCAATTGGTTGCGAAACGCATGATCAAACAGGCGGACGGGGACGAGGAAAACCTTGCCGGGTCGATCATCAACCTTTCGTCCATCGCAGCCCGCCGAACACATCCCGACCTGATGGCCTATTCCGTGTCGACTGCGGCGTTGGATCAAATGACCCGATCTCTTGCAGTTGCGCTTGCACCGAACCGTATAAGGGTCAACTCGATCGCATTGGGTTCGGTCATGAGCGCATCGCTACAATCGACCCTCAAGGAAAACCGGGACTTCCGCGACGATATCGAAAAGCACACGCCGCTGGCCCGTATCGCTTCGGCAACAGAGCTGACCGAAACCGCGCAGTTTCTGGCATCCGATGCAGCCGGTTTCATTACAGGCCAGATCCTGACAATCGACGGCGGGCGCACATTGCTTGACCCCGTAGCCGCCCCAGCCCACTAAGACACATGTTCGACACAGAAAAATCCACTGCCTCCGCCTGGTTCCGACAACTGCGCGACGACATTGTCTCTGCGTTTGAAGCCCTTGAAGACAGCCACGACACTGGACCGTTTTCCGATGCAAAACCCGGTCGGTTCGAGGTCAAAGAAACCAAGCGCCAGTCTGAGGATGGCTCGGATGCAGGGGGCGGGTTGATGTCTGTGATGCGTGGCGGTCGCGTGTTCGAGAAAGTTGGCGTCAACATCTCAACCGTCTACGGCACATTGGGTGAACGCGCGCAGCACGCAATGGCGGCGCGCAAGGGCATCCCCGGCATGACCGAGGATCCCCGCTTCTGGGCCTCGGGGATCAGCCTGGTGGCACATATGCAAAACCCTCATGTCCCTGCGGTGCACATGAACACACGCATGTTCTGGACCCCACACGCCTGGTGGTTCGGTGGCGGATCGGACCTGAACCCCTGCATTGAATATGATGATGACACACGCCATTTCCACGCCACCCAAAAGTCCCATCTGGATCCGCATGGCGTTGCGCATTATCCGCGCCTGAAAGACTGGGCAGACAAGTATTTCTATGTTCCTCACCGCAAGCGTGCACGAGGCGTGGGTGGAATTTTCATGGATGACTACTGCACCGGTAACTGGCAGGCCGACTTTGCCCTGACCCAGGACATCGGTCGGGCCTTCCTGCCTGCCTTCCTGCCATTGGTCGAAAAACGGCGGGTTCAGGGATTTTCGGACGCGGACAAGGATACACAACTCGTGCATCGCGGCCTTTATGCCGAATACAACCTGGTCTACGACCGTGGCACTAAATTCGGACTGGAAACCGGACATGACCCGGATGCAGTTCTGATGAGCCTGCCGCCGATGGCGAAATGGGTCTGACGCTCAGAACGTATCCATAATGAAGTTGTCGTAGCAATAGTTCTGTGCTGACGACGCCGACATGTTTTCCCCGACCCGGCTAACCGTAATCGAATAACCCGGATTGGTATCAGCACCCGGAGGTGGGGTCAGCGAAAACTGCACGGTTCTGACGCCCCTCTCGTAAGCGCGCCAAATGTAGATACGCTGCGAATTTGGCACGCCCAGTGTACGAATCGCAAAGTCACCAATCCCGCACCAGTAAGTTACGGGTGCCGACGATCCAAGAGCCTTGACCTCATAGACCCCATCCGGAAGCGCTGTAATCTCGGTTCGAAATTGTGGCCGGATGTCCAGCCCGAAGCCTACCGCGTCGGCCATTGCGGGCATCAAAGCAAGCGCAGTTGGGGCGAAAATCCTTACAAATTGCATAACTTGAATATCCCGAGAATTGATCATGAGTATTTTGAACATAGCGGCAGCAGTCTTTGAGTAAAGTGGTGCAAACCTGCCTCGACGGTGACTGGGTGGCGCAAGGAAATTTTTCTACCCTTATTGCGCAGAGACGGTACAATAGACCTAAGTTTATGGTTTTAATCATATAATGGCGATCCTGTGAGCAAGAGCTTTCCAAAGGACTGGTTCGATTTCCCGCCCGAGAAATACGCTGACCTTGGCGCGATGTTCTATCTGGCGGGACTTACAAAAACACATCAGAAACGCACCCTTGCACAGGTGCTGTATGCGTTCGAGACGCCGTTCCGCCTTGGTCAGTATCACATCTTCCGGCAAAACGGATTTCCCCGTGGCTTTGTCACCTTTGCCGGGCTCAGCCCCGAGGCCGAGTACCGCTATGCAGTGCAGGAAAAACCCTTGAAGGAAGCTGATTTTACCGGTGGGCCTTCCTTTTGGATCGTTGATCTGGTCGCCCCTTTTGGACAGACTAGCCAGATTGTTGATATCCTCAAGCAAGAGATCCCTCATCCGCGTGTGCGGACAAACCGGATGGACAGCGACATGACGCGAAACCGGATTGTCGAGTGGACTCGGGATCAGGCAGGCGAAGTTCATATGCGCCTGTATCGGAAACGAGAGTTTGAACAGGTGTTGCAGCAGGGCGAAGAATAGGTGGTCTCGGTTACAATCACAGGCGAATTGACCGGCGACGTGACCGGATCCCCACCTAACGTGGCGATGGGGCAACCGACGCTGGACAATGGCACGTTTACACCCACAACCCAGACCTGGACCATTGCAACGCCACCCGCCAACGGCACCGCCTCGATCGACCCGAATACAGGCGAGTGGACCTATACGGTAGACCCAGCCTTTTTTGACAGCCTGGACAACGCGCAGGTCGTTTTCGATACCTTCTTTATCAGCGTTACGGGCACCACGCAGATTGGGCCGTTCACTGTGCCGTTTGCCAACGATCCGGACCCGGTAGCGGTCACGATCAGGATCGAAGGTGTGTGCTTTGCCGCCGGTACGTTGATCGAGACCGAGGACGGCCCACAGGCCATTGAAACACTGCGCGTGGGCCACAAGGTGGCAACCGCAGATCACGGACTGCAACCTATTCGCTGGATTGAAAGCAGCGTGCTTGCGCCCGAACGATTATGCGCTGAACCTGCAATGCAGCCGGTTCGAATCTCGGCAGGAAGTCTAGGGCCGAACATACCGTGCCGGGACCTTCTGGTTTCGCAACAACACCGCATTCTGGTGAAAGGGCCAAAGGTGGATTTGCTGTTTGGTGCTGCCGAGGCGCTGGTGGCTGCAAAACATTTATGCGGCTGGCCGGGCATTTTTGTGGATGCCTCGGTGGAGGCGGTAGAGTACCTGCATATCTTGTTGGATCGGCACGAAATTCTGAATGCGGAAGGGGCGCAAGCTGAAAGCCTGTTTCTGGGGGAAGAAGCGCTTTACACTCTGTCCTCCGACGCGCTTCGGGAACTCGCTGCAATCTTTCCGGACCAGCCAGCCTCGGGTCACACCGGATTTGGCCGCGCCGCGCGTTTGATCCTGCGCGAACATGAGGCGCGCGCGCTTGCCTGAATTTACTGGCCCGCCCCGATACGCCCGCCAACATCCTGCGGCGCCAAGGCAACCGTCTTGATCACCGCGTGACATGGGCTGCCCACCTGCAAGTTTAGCGCCGCAACTGATCGACGTGTGACGCGTGCCAGAACACTACCTGCCGGGGTTGTGACGGAAACAATTGCACCAGGCCCCTCACCCGACCGGATCGAGGCCACCGAACCGCTGAGCACGTTCAACGCAGACAATCCCTCGGGCTTTTGGTTAGACAAGATCACCTCTTGCGCCGGGATACGGATGCGCAATTGCGCCCCGACGTCATGCGCAATGCGCGGCAGGAACAATCGTGCGCCGTTGGCATTCAACTCTGTCAGCCCGTCAGCGTGGTGCTGCGCGACCTGAACTTCCAAAACGGCCCCAACTGCGCGCACCCCTGCGGGGGCCACCGAAGGATCGGCTAAAACCTCGGAAGCGGGCCCATGACGCACGGCTTTTCCGTCTTGAAGCGCAACAACCGAGGTCGCCAGACGCGCGACCTCAGCCGCCGAGTGGGTTACATAGAGAATTGGAACCGACACCTCGTCCCTGAGACGTTCGAAATACGGCAGAATTTCCGCTTTCCGCGCTTCGTCCAGCGCAGCCAGAGGCTCGTCCGCAAGAATAAGGCGGGGACTTGCCAGTAGCGCCCGCCCGATAGCCACGCGTTGTTTCTCGCCCCCAGACAACCCGGCTGGACGGCGATCCAGCAGGTGGCCAATGCCCAGCATAGCAATGACCTTCTCAGGATCTTCCCGCTGCGCCCTTTTCGGAGCAAACCAGCGACCGTAAGCCAGATTTTGCCGTACGGTCAGATGAGGGAATAGCCGCCCTTCCTGAAAGATATACCCTAACCGCCGACGGTGTGGCGGCAGCCATTGTCCCCGATCTGTGTCGAACAAAACCCAATCCTCGACTGCCACGCGACCCGCCTCGGGCCGCAGCAGCCCGGCCACTGCATTGACGATTGTCGTCTTGCCCGACCCCGACCGCCCAAATAAGACAGTCACGCCGGGCGGTGCCTCAAAGCGGACATCCAGATCGAGATCCGGCAAATGATGTTGCAACCGAACGGAAAGGCTCATGACCCGGCCACCCGTGCAGCAGCGCGCCGTCCGACGTATTCTGACAAAAGAAGCGCGCTCATCGCGATAACGATTGAGATAAGGACCAGTCGCGTTGCAGCCGCCTCGCCGCCCGGCACCTGCAGGAATGCATAGACTGCAGACGGAAGCGTTTGGGTCTGTCCGGGGATGTTAGACACAAACGTGATGGTGGCCCCGAATTCGCCCATTGCCTTGGCAAAAGCCAGAATTGCACCGGCAATGACCCCCGGCAGGATCATCGGCAAGGTCACTGTCAGAAACACCATCGGGCGTGACGCCCCCAACGTTGCACCGGCCTGTTCCAGTTTTGGATCCACCGCCTCAATCGACAACCGTATGGCCCGCACCATCAACGGGAAGGCCATGATCCCGGCGGCCAGCGCAGCCCCGGTCCAGCGAAACGCGACTACGATCCCGAACTCTGCCAGAACACGCCCAAGCGGTCCTTGAATGCCAAATGTCAGCAACAACAGATACCCCGTGACGACAGGTGGCAGGATCAGGGGCAAATGCACCAGACCATTCAACACCTGACGGCCGGGAAACCGCCAGCGGGCCAGCGCGTAGGCTACGAATATGCCAAACGGCAATGTCGCCAGCGTCGCCCAGAACGACACGCGCAGAGACAGCTTTAACGCTTCAACTTCGGCAGGGCCCAACCAGTCCACGAGGATCACCCGCCCGGCAGGGAAAACCCCTGCTCCTGAAAAACGGACAACGCCGCATCGCTGCGTAGATGGTCCAGAAAGGCCTGTGCTCCACCCTGCGCAGATGACGTGACGGCCGCAGGATAAATGATCTCAGGATGCAGGTCGTCGGGAATCGTCGCCAAAACACTGACCCGTGTTTCCACCCGTGCATCTGATCGATACACAATTCCCAAGGGCGCAGCCCCTGCCGCCACAAGTGCCAGAGCTGCGCGCACATTGTCGGTCTGCGCCACATGGTCCTGTAATGCGTCCCATTGATTCAGGCTTTGCAACGCGGCTTTGCCGTAGATACCTGCTGGCACGGCATCAACCAGGGCCATAGCCAGAAAACCGCCGTTCAATTCGGCCTTTAGGTCGTGACCAGGTTGGATCTCTCCCCAACTTTCTCGACCTGTCGCACCAATCACAACCAGACCATTGCCCAGCAAATCCACCCGCGAATTCGCCCGGATCAAACCGTCCTGCTCCAGTATGTCCATCCAGTCAGGATTCGCCGAGATGAACACGTCCGCAGGCGCGCCCTGTTGAATTTGGCGCGCCAGTACCGACGATGCCGCGTAAGAAACCGTGACACGGTGCCCCGTTTCCGTTTCATAGTTTTCAGCAATCTCGTCCAGCGCTGTCTTCAGACTCGCCGCTGCAAAAACCAAAACACCTTCCGCCCCGGCGCGGACTGGCGCCAACGCCAATACACCTAAGACCAGTGCCACCATCCAGAAACGGCGGGTGAAGGTTAGGGTCATGTACACTCCCGACCGGAAAATTGCAGTCCCTTCGGGAATATCGGAGGGCGCAGGCCCCGCGCAAGCGCATTTGAGAAATTACCGAGATCGATGCCGCTGCGTTGCAGAAAGTCCAAAAGGGTCAAGGCGTCGATTAGGCATAACCATCATCACACCGCGAATACTCAGAGTTGCGGCAGCACGGGATTATTCAGTGTACGGTACTCCAGACGGACAGGGCAACACGGATCGGCCAAAGAATAGAATTCAAGAAAATCACTCAGACCCTCTTGCACCCGCCCGCAGGCTTGGCTACATGCAGCGTCACGGGTGATTAGCTCAGTTGGTAGAGCGCTTCGTTTACACCGAAGATGTCGGGAGTTCGAGTCTCTCATCACCCAC
>NZ_WVRJ01000025.1:0-29874 GCF_013110855.1 Ruegeria sp. HKCCD4884 | reverse complement strand
AGTAATCACCATGACTACAGACATGATCATTTCCATAGTGAAGCCGCGCTATTTCTTGCACCGAAGTGCCTGCTGTTTTTTGAATATGAAGGAACAATGCTGGCTTCAAGACAACACCTCTCGCTATTTTGACTTCGAGTAGCGTTCGAAGTTGATGGACTTATAGCGCGAAGTGTCAACCCTGAAACTAGGACGTAGCCAACCTCTCCTGTCTGCTCGAACTACGTTTCACGACGCATCACTTTAATCCGCTTTGGGATCGATGGAGCGCTTCCTTGCCTTCGCTCCCAGCAGCCGCTTTGGGCTCGGAGCAGACGTTCATTCAATCTAACCGAACATCTGCTCTGCGGACGAAGCGGGCCTTCTCACACTGGAACTGAACGACCACTACTGAGAATTCGTCGCGCCCACCGAGCCGGGCAGGCGCGCCATTGCTCATCAAGCGAGATAAGTCCGGAACCAAGCCACCATTCTTTCCTCTGCAAGCATCGCCGCCGCCTCATCGTAGCGTGGCGTCGTATCATTGTGGAAACCATGGTTCACGCCCGGGTAGATGTGCGCTTCGTAGACCTTGTCGTTTGCCTCCATGGCCTTCTGAAACGGCGGCCACATGGCATTGATGCGTCGATCGAGCGCCGCGAGTTGGACCATAAGCGGTGCTTCAATGCCCGGAACCTGCTCTGCATCCGGGAACGAACCGTAGAACGGAACGCCTGCAGCCATCTCAGGATAGGCAGCAGCCAGTCTGCTGACGACTCCACCACCATAGCAGAACCCCGTTGCGCCAACCTTGCCATTCGTCCCCTCAATTGCCTGAAGGTATTCAAAGCCGGCAAAGAAGTCATTGAGCAGTTGGCCCTGATCGAGGGTGCGCTGCATTTCGCGACCTTCGTCATCAGTACCCGGGTAACCCCCGAGAGAGGACAGGCCGTCAGGTCCCATTGCAATGAAACCGGCCTTGCCGAGACGACGCACCACGTCGCGAATGTACGGATTGAGACCTCGGTTTTCATGAACTACGAGGACCGCTGCAGGCGGCCTGTCGGGATCAATCTCGGATGGACGGACAAGATAAGCCGCGATGTCGCCGGTGCCGTTCGGGCTTGAATAGACAATGTCTTCGCCTTCGATGTCTGGATCGTCCTCGGCAACCTGCTGGGCCAGCGCATAGTTCGGTGAGAGCGTGCTGAGTATCGCCGCAGCGGTAAGACCGCCGACCGCCCACTTTCCGGCGCGGTCAAGGAACTCTCTTTTTGAGATTTTGCCATGTGCGTAGTAGTCGTAAAGGTCGAGAAGATCCTGATCAAAATCTGCTGCAGTCAATCGGCGGGCTGGTGTCTGGTCATTCATTTAACTTTCTCCCTAATTCTCCATGACTCTAACACCAATTGTCGCAACGACGGATTTTCTTTGTTGGGTTTTTTTGGCGGAAGGATGATGCACAAGGAACGTGATGGACAAGCCACCAAGCCGACATTCGTGCCAGCCGCAGCATCTGTAACTTTGGGCTCGAGGTAGGCATTCGCTGCAACTTGCTTGAACGTCTACTTTGCGGACAATGCGGCCGCTCAATGGTCACCGGCGCGACGACCGCTTTCTTTCGAATGCAATCTTGGCCTTCTTTCCAACATAGATTGTCCAAACGGAGACTTTCCATAAAATTGGACCGTCCCTCAGCGCCCCGCTACAGAGGCCTGATAGGTGTCAAGCTCAGTGATCAGCTCAGTACCTGTAGGCGCGCCGTTTCTGGCGCAAAATTCAGACCACACTGCTCCGTAGGGCAGGTCCTTCAGTTCCTCTGTCACAACAAACCGGCTTGTGAAATCCAGCGCGTCCTCCGCTGCTCGCAAACGATCCCAGGGCTTCAGAAGCGCCTGCAGAAGCGCCTTTTGCATGTTGCGCGTGCCAATCACCCAAGCGGCAGTTCGACTGATCGTTGCGTCGAAGAAATCAAGCCCGATATGGGTCTTGCCCAACAGGTCGCCGCTGACCAGTTCATGTGCCATCGCCAGGATGTCATCGTTCAGCATGATCACATGGTCGCTGTCCCAACGCATAGGGCGCGACACGTGCAGCAGAAGCTCATCCAGAGACAGGGCCACGGCGCTCAGTTTGTCGGCGATATTCTCGGTCGGGTGGAAGTGCCCCATGTCGAGGCAAAGCAGTGTCTTGTTGCGGATCGCATAGCCCATGTAGAACTCATGGCTGCCCACCGTGCAGGCCTCGACCCCGATGCCAAAAAGCTTGGATTCGACCGCATCCAGCATATCCGTTTTCGCCTCGGCCAGCATGGTGTCGAGCGAGGCCTCAAGCCGGGCCCGTGCCGCCATACGGTCGATAGGAAGATCCTTGAACCCATCCGGAACCCAAATGTTGTTGATGCAGGGTGAACCAAGCGCGGCTCCCATCTGCGCCGCAATGTCCCGCGTGCGTTTCCCATGTTCGATCCAAAAGTCCCTGATGCCCTTGTCGGGGTGCGCCAACGTCAGGTTGTCGTCGGCCTTTTTATGGGCAAAGAAGGTCGGGTTGAAATCCAGCCCGATGCCGATGCCTTTGGCCCAGTCGACCCATGGCGCGAAATGGCGGTACTCGATCTCATCCCGGTCCGGGGTATCGTCTGTGTCCATGTACATCGCGTGCAGGTTCAACCGATGTGACCCGGGGATTTTTGCATAGGCAAACTCAAGATCCGCCCGCAGTTCGTCGGGATTGCGGGCTCGGCCCGGATGGTTTCCGGTTGCCTGAATGCCCCCGCCTGAGGTGCCGGTCTGGTTTTCGAACCCGACCACGTCATCGCCTTGCCAACAGTGAATGGAAATCGGGATGTCTTTCAGAGCCTTGATCGCAGCGTCAGTGTCGACGCCCCAGTCAGCGAATTGCGCTTTGGCGCTCTCATAACCCATGGACCGTCTCCCTATCGCGTGAAGGCCTGAACGTTACCTGCATCAACGTTCAGAATGTTGCCCGTCGATTTGGCCGACGTCTCGGCGGCGAAGAAATAACAGGCCTCGGCGATATCTTCTGGCAGGACTGAGCGTTTCAGCATGGATCGGTTGCGGTACATCTCTTCCAGCCCCTCCTTGTCCGTGCCATAGGTCGCAGCCCGCTGATCCAGCCAATCGCCTTCCCAGATCTTGGAGCCCCGCAACACCGCATCCGGGTTCACAACGTTGACCCTGATCCCGGCCTCAGAACCTTCCAGCGCAAGGCAACGGGCCAAGTGGATCTCCGAGGCCTTCGCCGTGCAGTAAGCCGAGGCATTGGGCGAGGCGGCAAGCCCGTTTTTCGAGGCCACGAAAACGATAGATCCTCCCATGTCCTGCACCCGCATGATCTTGAAAGTTTCCCGGCTGACAAGGAAATACCCCGTGGACAAGATGTCCATGTTCTTGTTCCAAAGGTCGAGGGACGTTTCCTCAACCGGGGCAGAGGATGCGATCCCGGCGTTCGAGACAAGGATGTCGATGCCGCCAAATTCGACGGATGTTTCAGCCAACGCCTGGGCCACGGCATTTTCATCCGTGACGTCCATCAGGACGGTGCACACGACGTCCTCGCCGAACTGCTGGGTCAAGACCCATTCCGTCGCGGTGAGGCTGTCGGTATTGATGTCGGCCAGCATGACACAGGCGCCCTCGGACAGGTAACGTTCTGCCGTTGCCGACCCTATGCCGCCGGCGCCTCCGGTGACCAGCGCGACGCGACCAGCCAGCGATTTTGGTTTCGGCATGCGCTGCAACTTGGCTTCTTCCAACAGCCAGTATTCAATGTCAAAAGCTTCCTGCTCTGGCAGGCCGCAGTATTCGCTGACGGCACTTGCCCCGCGCATAACATTGATCGCGTTGACGTAGAATTCGCCGGAAATGCGGGCCGTGCCCTTGTCCTTGGCAAATGTGATCATGCCAACCCCGGGGATCAGGTAGACAACCGCATTGGGGTCCCTAAGCGCAGGCGAGTTATCGTGTTTGCAACGGTTGTAGTAGGCCGTGTAGTCCTCACGATAGGCCGCGACTTGCGCGGGCAGGCCTTCAAGCACGGCGTCGATGTTGTTCAGGGCCGGGTCGAAGCCGACGACCAAAGGTCGGATCTTTGTGCGCAGGAAATGGTCGGGGCAGGACGTGCCAAGGGCCGCCAGCGCCTCCATATCTTTGGAATTCACGAACTCAAGCACCGAGGCGCTGTCGTTGAAATGCCCGACCATGTGCTGGTTGCCACTGACAAAGCCACGGATCGCCGGCATCAGCCGGGCGGCAACGGTCCGCCTACCTTCCCGGGCGAGGCTCCCGTGGACCGCTCCGCCAAAGGCCGGAACATCAGCGGTCTTTTCGGCCAACCACTTGGTCGCGACGTTGATCACGTCGATGGTGCAGTAATAGCAGTCTTTCGCCGTGTCAGCCCATGTGAACAATCCGTGACTTTCAAGGACAACACCATCGGCATCCGGGTTTTCCAGGCAGAACTTTTCAAGCCACAGGCCCAGTTCATACCCCGGCCGTTTCCACGGCAGCCAACCGATCCGGTCACCGAAAATTTCCTGGGTCAGCTCCTTCGAATTCTTCGACGCTGCGATCGCAATAATCGCGTCGGCGTGGACGTGATCGACATGTTTGCGCGGCACATAGGCGTGCAAGGGCGTGTCAATTGAAGCCGCGCGCGGGTTCAGTTTGAAGGTGCAGTGGGGCAGATAGCCGACCATTTCATCTTCAAACTCGACCCCGCGATAAAGCCCCTTCAGCGCGTTCAGCTTGTCCATGTATAGCGTGGAGAAGCCGTCAAGTTTCATGGACCCGATGTCACCGCCGGAACCCTTGACCCAGAGCACCTCGACCTCTTTGCCGGACAGTGGGTCGGTTTCCATGACCTTCGCAGAGGTATTGCCACCGCCATAGTTTGTGACGCGCTTATCCGATCCCAGCGTGTTGGAGCGATAGAGAAGCAGTTCCGATTCGGACATACCACCTGCCACAGCGTCATCCCAGCGGTTCTCAAGAAGCTGATTTTTGATGGATTTCAACGTTCTGCCCTCCTCACGATGCAGCGGTCGGTACTGCACCATCGCATTTAGGCTTAGTAGTGTGCATCGTTATGTCAATCAAAAACAATCACAAACAGTCATTCTGCAATGCAGAATGATTGAAAGTGATCGAAAATGATTGACAGCTGCGGCGAATCTGCGCAGCGTGGAGTGAATGGGAGGTGGCTTTGCACGAAAAAGAACGCCATAGGATCATCATTTCTGCGGTGCAGGATCGCCCCGTCGTGACGGTTGGGGACCTGTGCACCTTGACCGGCGTGTCCGAAGCCACCATCCGGCGCGACATTTCAACACTTCACATGAAACAGAAGGTACGCCGTGTCAGAGGCGGCGCTGAGGCGATAACGCCACCGCAGTTCGCCGGGCTGGCGGGCCGTCCGTTCGTCGTCAACGAAACCATGAATATCGCAGCGAAGCAGGCGATTGCGCGCGCGGCGGTTGAGATGTGTAGCGAAGGTGACAGCATCATCATCAACGGGGGCACAACGACCTTTCAGATGGTGCATCCGCTGGCCAACCGCAGGATGCAGGTCTTTACCAATTCGTTCCCGATTGCCGAGCACCTGCTGAAGCATTCGAAGAACACGATCATGTTGTCAGGCGGCGCGATCTACCGGGAACAGAACATAATCCTGTCGCCCTTTGACAACGACGTGACCCGCAACTTCTATGCAAAGCGCATGTTCATGGGCGCGCAGGGGCTGGGCCCCATCGGCCTGATGGAGGCCGATCCGCTTTTGATCCAGGCAGAACAGAAACTGATCGGACAGGCGGATGAGCTTATCGTTCTGGTCGACAGTTCGAAATTCGCGCAGCGCTCCAGCCTGGTGCTTTGCCAGTTGGACCGGATCACGACCGTGATCACCGACGAAGGAATTCCTGACAAGGCGGCGACCATGCTTGAGGCTGCCGATGTGAATCTGATCGTTGCCCAGTCGGGCAGCGTTCAAGAAAACGAGGTGGCCTCTTGATCGCCTCCGAAACTCGAGACCCAAACATGACTTTCTGGGAGGAACTATCATGAAGCGTCGTACTTTCACATCACTTGTCGCAGGGATGAGCCTTGCTGCCGGTATGTTTGGCACCACGGCGATGGCGCAGGACAACATGCGCATCGCTCTGGTCGTAAAAGCGCTTGGTATCGGCTTCTTTGAAGCGGCCGCCGAAGGCGCTGAAGAGGCTGCCGGAGAGCTTGGCAATGTCGAGATCATCTACACCGGCCCGACCGACACCACTGCGGAAGGTCAGATCGAGGTCATCAACTCCCTGATCGCGCAGGGTGTCGACGCCATCGCGATTTCGGCAAACGACCCCGATGCACTTGTGCCAGCGCTGAAACGCGCGATGGACCGCGGTATCACCGTGATTTCCTGGGACTCGGGTGTGGCTGAAGGCGGACGCCAGATGCACCTGAACCCATCCTCGACCCCGCTGATCGGCAATACGATCATCAAGCTTGCCGCGGATCACATGCCGGATGGTGGTGAAGTCGCGATCCTGTCGGCGTCGGCCACGGCAACCAACCAGAACGCCTGGATCGAGGCCGCGAAAGAGGTTCTTCCGAACTATGACGGCGTAGATCTGGTGGCCACCGTCTATGGCGACGACCTCAGCGACAAATCCTACCGAGAAGCACAGGGCCTCATGGCATCCTACCCTAACTTGAAGGCGATCATCGCGCCAACGACCGTTGGCATCCTGGCGTCCTGCCAGGCGGTGACCGACGCGGGCAAGATCGGTGAGATCAACGTGACCGGTCTGGGCCTCCCGTCCGAGATGGCAGGCTGTGTTGATAGCGGTGCAACCAAGAGCTTCGCTATCTGGAACCCGATTGACCTTGGCTACTCGGCCACCATGCTGGCGCACGCAATCGCCAAGGGTGCTGAAACCGGTGCCGGTGCCGAAATCCCGATGGGCCGCATGGGCTCGGTGACGCTGGATGACACCGGCTCGGCAGCCATGGCTGATCCGTTCACCTACGACAGCTCGAACATCGAACAGTTCAAGTCGATCTTCTAATCTGAACGACGTGTCAGGGCGTGGGCGATGACCCGCGCCCCGCCACCCTACTCTTCCCACATCCAGAAACACTGTCCATGCAGTTGGAATTGAGACCAGACGTGTCGAACGCCGCCCCTACACCGCTTCTGAGCCTGTCCGGCGTGACCAAGACATTTCCCGGCGTGCGGGCCCTGTCAGATGTTTCGCTGAACCTCTACCCGGGCAAGGTCACGGCATTGGTGGGCGAAAACGGTGCTGGCAAGTCCACCGTGGTGAAGGTTCTGACGGGCATTTATCAACCCGACGAGGGTGACATCCGGATCGATGGCGAGGCTCTCAGTTTCCCGACACCGCAATCCGCCGAAACCGCTGGCGTGACCGCCATCCATCAGGAAACCGTCCTATTCGACGAACTGACGGTGGCGGAAAACATCTTTCTCGGCCATGCGCCAAAGGGGCGATTTGGCCTGATCGACAAACCCGCCATGGCGACCCGCGCGCGAGAGATTCTGGATGAAATCGGGGCCAAGATTGATCCGGGCGCCACGCTCAAGGACCTTGGAACCGCGAACAAGCACCTGGTTGCCATTTCCCGGGCGCTGTCCATCGACGCGCGCGTTGTGATCATGGACGAACCGACCGCAGCCCTCAGCCAGAAGGAAATCGAAGAGCTTTACGAACTCGTCGAAAGCCTGAAGGCGCAAGGCAAGGCGATCCTCTTCATCAGCCACAAGTTTGACGAGATCTTCCGCATCGCCGATTTCTACACCGTCTATCGCGACGGCCAGATGGTCGGCGAAGGGGCGATTGTAGATGTCAGTGAGCCGGAGCTGGTCAAGCTTATGGTGGGCCGCGACGTAAGCCAGATTTTCCCCGAACGCGACCACAACGTCGGCCACGATATCCTCGATGTCGCGGGGTACGACCACCCGACCGAATTCGCGGACATCGGTTTCACGCTCAGGCGCGGCGAAATCCTCGGATTCTACGGGCTGGTCGGCGCAGGTCGGTCCGAATTCATGCAGGCCCTTTTCGGGATCACCCGCCCCTCGGGCGGAACCGTGAGGATCGACGGGGCACCGGTTTCAATTGCATCGCCCGCCGACGCGGTTGCAAGTGGCATCGTCTATGTCCCGGAGGACCGGGGCAAACAAGGCACAATCGGCGCGCTGCCGATTTTTCAGAACGTGACGCTACCGTCACTCGCTCGCACCTCGCGCAAGGGGTTCATCAAGCTGGCCGAGGAATTCAAGCTGGCACGGGAGTATACCGAACGTCTCGACCTGCGCGCCGCTTCGCTGGACACCGATGTCGGCAACCTGTCGGGCGGCAACCAGCAGAAGGTCGTGATCGCCAAATGGCTCGCCACTCAGCCCAAGGTCATCATCCTGGACGAACCCACCAAGGGCATCGACATCGGGTCCAAGGCCGCCGTGCATGAATTCATGGCGGAGCTTGCCGCGCAAGGGCTCGCCGTCATCATGGTCAGTTCCGAAATCCCCGAGATCGTGGGCATGTCGGATCGAGTGATCGTCATGCGTGAGGGGCGCATCGTGGCGGAACTGGCCCGCGACCAGATCACACCCGAAACGCTTGTCAGCCACGCCGCAGGAATCTGGGAGGCCGCGCAATGAAACGTATCCTCGCCTCCCGCGAACTTTTGCTGCTGGTTGCCATCGCATTGGTGCTTGGCATCATCTCAAGCCGCTTCCCGGCGTTCATCACGCTGTCGAACCTGGCTTCCGTCTTCAACGACACCTCGCCGCTTATCCTGCTAGCCACCGGCCAGATGATCGTGATCTTGACAAAGTGCATAGACCTCTCGGTCGCCGCCAACCTCGCGCTGACCGGCATGGTCGTGTCCCTGATCAATATCTCGGCACCCGGTCTGCCGATTATCGTAACGCTGGTCGTGGCCACCGGGTTCGGGGCGTGCCTTGGAATGTTCAACGGTATCCTTGTGTGGAAACTGGACATCCCGCCTATCGTGGTGACGCTTGGCACCATGACCATCTTCCGGGGAACCATCTTCCTTCTGACCGAGGGAAAATGGGTCAACAGCCACGAGATGAGCGACACTTTCAAGGCATTCCCGCGCACCGAGATTCTTGGTCTTCCGGTGCTAAGCTGGTTTGCCATCGCGGTGGTGATCCTTTTCACCATCGTCATGACCCGCACCACCCTGGGCCGCGCCTTCTACGCTGCCGGGGGCAACCCCCATGCGGCGACCTATGCCGGGATCAATGTGGGCCGGACCCAGTTCTGGGCCTTCACGATCTCTGGCGCGCTGGCCGGTCTGACCGGCTACCTCTGGGTCTCTCGCTTCGCGGTTGCTTATGTCGATGTTGCCGGGGGGTTTGAATTGACCGTCGTGGCGGCCTGCGTAATTGGCGGCGTGTCGATCATGGGTGGCATCGGTTCGGTCCCCGGCGCGCTGCTGGGCGCGCTGTTCCTCGGCATCATTGCCAATGCCCTGCCGGTCGTGAACATCTCTCCCTTCTGGCAGATGGCCATCTCGGGCGGCGCGATCATCGTCGCAGTTGTTCTGAATGCCCAGGCCAACCGGACGAAGGGCCGCATAATCCTCAAACGCGCGGAGCACGCGACATGACCACGACGACACGCGCGATCCCCGATCGCCTGCGCTCGCCGCTGGAGCGGAACCTGAAAAGCTGGGAAAGCCTACTGATGCTGGTCGCAATCGGCATCTTCATCGCCAACAGCTTCGCCTCACCCTATTTCCTGAATGCCTGGAACCTCTCCGACGCGACCTTCAACTTCACCGAAAAGGCGATGATTGCCTTTGCCATGGCCCTGCTTATCATCTCTGGTGAAATCGACCTCAGCGTCGCCGCGATCATCGCACTGGCTTCGACCGCCATGGGCGCCGCCGTGCAGGCGGGTGTCGGGACAGAGGGGCTGGTCCTGATCGGTCTAGCCGTCGGTCTGGCCTGTGGCGCGGTAAACGGTTTCCTCGTCACCGGCCTTGGTCTGCCATCCATCGTCGTCACCATCGGCACGATGAGCCTTTTCCGCGGGATCAGTTTCATCGTGTTGGGCGATCAGGTCTACAAGGGCTATCCAGCCGATTTCGCCTTCTTCGGGCAGGGCTATGTCTGGTGGGTGATTTCCTTCGAATTCGTCCTCTTCGCCATCATTGCGGTGATCTACGCGGTCATCCTGCACATGACCAATTTCGGCCGCGCGGTCTTTGCCATCGGAAACAATGCCACCGGGGCGCTGTTTTCGGGCATTCGGGTGGGCCGGGTGAAGTTCACCCTGTTCCTGCTGACGGGCCTGATGTCCGGGGTCGCCGCCGTCTGCCTGACATCCCGCCTCGGCTCGACCCGACCCTCCATTGCCTTCGGGTGGGAACTTGAGATCGTGACCATGGTCGTCCTTGGTGGGGTCAACATCCTCGGCGGCTCCGGCTCCATCCTCGGCGTTGTGATCGCGGCCTTTGTCATGGGGCTTGTGACATTCGGACTTGGCTTGCTGAACGTGCCCGGTATCGTGATGTCGATTGTTATCGGGGCGTTGCTGATCTCGGTCATCGCGCTGCCCCGGCTCTGGTCGATGTGGAGGGGCTGAAATGGAAAAATACGCCTTCAAGATGAAGCTCAACCCGGGCTGTAGGGATGAATACGAAAAGCGCCACGATGAGATCTGGCCAGAGCTTGCCACGCTGCTGAAAGACGCGGGCGTGTCTGACTATTCGATCCATTTGGACGAAGAAACGAACATTCTTTTTGGCGTCCTCTGGCGCACCGACGACCACAAAATGGATGCCTTGCCCCGCCACGAGATCATGCAGCGATGGTGGGCGCATATGGCGGACATCATGGAAACCAAGCCCGACAACGAACCCGTGGCGGTGCCGCTGACGCCCGTCTTCCACATGCCATGACCCCCCGGCACGTCGCCGTCATCGACATCGGCAAGACCAACGCCAAGCTTGCGCTGGTCGATGCGACTGACATGTCCGAAGTGGAGGTGCTGACCCGGCCTAACATGGTTCTCGCCATTCCACCCTATCCGCACTTCGATGTTGAGGCTATCTGGCGCTTCGTTCTGGACGGGTTGGAGCAGTTTCAGAAGGCGCACGGCGTAGATGCCATTTCCATCACGACCCACGGGGCGACTTGCGCCCTGATCGCGCCAGACGGCGCGCTCGCTGCCCCTATCCTCGACTATGAGCACGCAGGCCCTGATGATCTAGCCGCGGCTTACGACGCCATCCGCCCGCCCTTTGAGGAAACCGGATCGCCAAGGTTGCCGATGGGTCTGAACCTGGGTGCGCAGTTGCATTGGCAATTTGAGCAGGACCCCGCGCTTCGCGAACGCACCGCCACCATTGTCACCTATCCGCAGTACTGGGGGCATCGTCTGACAGGAGTGCCGGCCAGCGACGTGTCGTCCCTTGGTTGTCACACGGATCTGTGGAATCCGTCCAAGGCGCACTATTCTTCGTTGGTCGAACGGTTGGGCATATCTGAAAAAATGGCGCCCGCGCGCAAATCTGCGGAGGTTCTCGGACCCGTGTTGCCGCAGGTCGCATCGCAAACCGGCCTGCGCTTTGACACGCCAGTGCACTGCGGCATCCACGATTCAAACGCATCGCTTTTGCCTCATGTACTGACCCGAACCGGGCCGTTTTCCGTCGTTTCGACCGGGACATGGGTCATTGCCATGACCATCGGCGGCGAAGAAGTAACTCTGGAACCTTCGCGTGACACGCTTCTTAACGTCAACGCATTGGGTGCCCCGGTACCCTCCGCCCGTTTCATGGGGGGACGCGAGTTCGAGTTGGCGATGAACGGTCAAACCACCCAATGTGCAGAGCAATTCCTTGACCTGGTCGCGAAAGACGGCCCCATGCTCTTGCCCGCAATGGTTCCGGACAGCGGACCGTTTCAGGGGCAAAAACACAGCTGGATGGGGTCAGAGCCCTTGCCCGGAACCCAGCAACGCGCGGCGGCGGTGAGTTTTTACCTCGGATTGATGACCGCGGAATGCCTGTTGCTGACCGGACACAAGGGCCCCATTATCGTCGAAGGTCCATTTGCCAGGAACAAAGGCTTCGCCAGTATGCTCGCCGCGGCGACAAACTGCAGGGTCGACGCGACCGCCACCGCAACAGGGACGAGCCAGGGGGCCGCCCTCTTGGCAACAGGCGCACTCCCCAAGCGCGCGGCCTTCGACGTTGAAACCTATTTTCACAAGAACGACGAGAGCTACCAACGTTATGCGAACAGTTGGCACAGAGCCGCAAAAGCAGGCCTGGAACCACGCCCATAGATAGGATACCCCAACGACCTGCACGGAACTCCGATTGCAGACATTGGGGACCAGCGTGAAACTGAACGGAATGGGCTCTTTGCGGCCATTTTCCGCAGGTGCTTGAACTTCGGCTTGGCCTTGCAGGATATCTGCTCGACCGAAAACACTTACTCCGACCACTTCCCCATCGGGCGTTCAAGATCCTATACTGATTTCTTCCTGAGCACCCTGGCGGCTAGTGGCCGCCGATGATCTCCCGTTTTCCGAAACTGAATAATGACGTCCATCATCGAGCGGCAGTATTCAAGGATCTCGGAAAAAGTCAGACGGTACCAACATTGACCCGAAGCCTCTGCCTAGGCTCGTGAGCAACATTTTAGACAGGTGCCATTCTGCATGATGATCGATCAATGTGTTGAGGAAAGACCTGTGGTGCGAGAGCTTGGTAAAACGTGCCGCTCTTACGAGGCAATGGTTCCCCTGACGGTTGCACGCCAGACTCCGTTGCGATCCGGCGTGTTAGAAACCCAAAACAGCTGGGCCCGCACGGCAAAATGGCCGCAGTTTTCGCTATTCAACTTTGTCAGTTGCGACAAGCTTTTGAAGCTCTTTTTTGATCAATCGCGGAACGAAGATGAATTGACCACGGGACAGATATCGTTCGGACAATAGTTCGAACACTTCACGGGACAGTATGACTGGCAGATAATCCGAATGACTTTTGGCAACAATCTGGTGCTCGGTTTCCAGGTCGGTCACGTCGTAACCGACGGTAAGGCTGCCCTCACGTGCAGGTTCATAACCAAGCAAAGCCAATCGATGATAGAAGGCCGCACGGTATTTCTCTTCTCCTCGCACTGATGCCCTAAACAGTATCTGTCTGCCGTCGGCGACTTCGATGATCTTTTGCAATGTCACATCGGTTGGGTCGACTAGTGTCACATTCTCATATGTCCGTGCAATCGAGTTCAGTGTGACCCAATCTATCTCGGATTCGACAATCCCGCTTTCCGAGGCAGTTACAAAGCGGCTCGCTTGTTCTCGATCTCCGACAATGAGGATGCGTTTTTTTTCCCAGTCCTGCGATTTCTCAAATTCCCGGAGTCGTCGAACAGCAATCTCGACGCGATATGGTGGAGTGTCATATTCCTCGGGTCCTGGTAGAAACAAATGATCGTCAAGAACCGGGAAAAGAACATATTCGCCCGCATCCTTTGCATTGAACTGTTCTAAAACTTTTTCAAATCCGTCTTCTCCATCTTGAGCTGAAAAGCGTCCCCATAGTGGCGAATAGTTGGGACGTACGGAAGAAATCGTTGGTCCGAGCGTGGGATCATCCAAAACCAGACTTTTTGCGATCCGGTCGCCATCGCCGACAAAGAGAAACGAAAACCCAGGTTTAAAGTCAAAGCGTCCCGTTCCCTCGACAACGGCGGTTTCCAGTTTTTTGCGAGCCTCTTCCACCTGATCTTTCCAGTTGTTTTTATGGATTTTCCGCCAAAGCAACCGGATTCCGGCAACGCCAAAAGCGTAAATAATAATGTTTGGGAGGTGATACATAAGATGCTGTTTCTTAACCGGTTTCCCAACTAATCCCCATAGATAGTCGAGCGCTCTGGCCAGCCGTTCAGGAAGAAGAAAAAAGCCAGGCAGGATCTCAATCATTTTTTCTCCAACTTCGGGAAAGATCACCAGAACGGAGGCGAAGAATAGAGAAATCCATGCTGCAACCCGCAGCATGAATTTTCCGAAAGAGGTATTGTCGGGAAACCTGTGATTCAGAAACGCCGCAGTGACTTCTGCGCTGATCCGCTCGCCCGCATTGATCTGCTTGGCCAGCCTGATCAGTTTCTTCTTCGAAAGAGGTCTTTCCATGGCCAACCTGCGCAAATACCTGAACTAGCCAAAGTACATGACCATTTAAGGTATTCATACGTTCGAATGCACTAAAATTAAACGAAAACAGCGATTCCAATGAATGCTCCGAGTAGGAACTACACGTCAGAATCACTTAGCGACTGAAATATCTGCGCGACCCAGTCGAATTCAAAAGGCAGCGACCGGAACGCGCCTACGCTTCGCCTATTTGGTACTCTCCAAAACAGTAGTTCGATTTACGTTGTCGGTCCGCAATGGGGCTCGGTGCGGTCATTCGGCGAAATGTCGCGAGCGACTGCTGTGCGGACAAAGCAGAAGTATGAACTCAGCCGCGAGAAAACCTACGCACACATCCGGCAAACAGGCTCAATGCTGCGATCAGAACCTTACCCTAAACGCCAGCCCGACCAATGGCGCTGTTTCATAGCTCTGACGGCTAATTTCCGCTCCATTCGCATCATCTAGCGTCAGGCGGCCGTCAATTTCTGCGCCTGCAAATACGCTCAAAGAAACCCCAGGATTCGGGTTGTACCCAACAGAAAGAACTACAGGGATACTCTTATCTTCACCTACGCCATCCGGGGCAAGGCCATCCCCATCCAACCTGAATCGTATCCTTTCCGATCGCGCGGTCAACGAAAGGTCTATCGTGTCATTCAACGCGTAACTCAGTGTCAATCCGGGGCCTTGCGTCGCTCCTACACCAGAGCCAGTGTTCAAGTTCCAGCGATCATTTATGTCCCAGTCGATCAGCAAAGCTGGAAAGAAATCAGTACTGTCATCGTCAAATTGAGAAAACGCACCGAAGGCCGGGCCTATCGTCAGGCGCTCGCCCAGTTGCCAAGCAATACCAGCAAAAACACCATAGGTTCTGCCGTCAGATGAGGAGGCCCCGCTTTGATAGTCCCACCTGATTTGTGGCGACACAAAAACCGTAGCAGTGTCACCCACACGAAACCGGACAGGAACAGCAATGCGAAGGTCACGGATGTTTTCCCAAGGCTGGTTGTTCGGTTGGCTGAAGTTATAATCCAGCTTGCCAAAGCTGGTGGAAAGCCCAACGGAGTTGCCTTCTTCCAGATTGTAAAGTGCGGTGACACGTAGAAATGATCGACTTGCAGAGAACTCGCCACCGCCGCTCAAATCCGCGTCCCCTTGAAATGCAGCAAGCCCGTCAATCTGATACGCCCAATCTAGCCGGGACTGTGCAGCAGACGAAAACGCTGTGCATCCTAGAGAAATAGCTCCAAAGCAGCACGTTAGAACAAGGTTTTTCATGTGACATTTCCTACGTGACGCTTGATTCCCTTTGGGTTGCCATTCCTGAACGAGCGGTTCAAGTCCTTTAAAGGCCGCTGTGCGGACGAAGCGTACAAGCGTACTCAATCACCGTTTTTTGCAACACGAAGCTCAAGCAACGACATTGAAAGCCAATTGCTGAATGCGGTTTATTCATCTTGATGAGCAAGCTTTCCGTCCCATTCTTCTGTCGAAACCTTGGGTTCCGGCGGGTCTGCAATGTAGGACGGTGTCATTATCTGTGTTCCGTTTTCATTAAACACATCGACAATGTTTTCGCGCAAATCCGACAAAATCTTGGGCAAGCTCGATCCGCGCGAAGTATATGCGTTGATCTCATAATTGATTGCGTAGTCAGCTAGCTGCGTCCAAAGGACAAAAGGTTCGGGGCTCTTTCTTAACCCTTGGGTTCGCTGAGCAGCTTCTATCAGCATCGCTTTAATTTTCTTTGGTGGCTCCTCGTATCCGATCCCTACTGTCGTATGGACCAACAGCCCCCGGCCATCCACTTTGCGCGAGTAGTTTACGACCTCGGAGTTGAGTAGCTGTGCATTTGGAATGCTTATCATCTCGTTCTTTATCGATTTAATCAGTGTTTCCATTAACTTGATCTCTGTTACGTCTCCGATCTTGTCCCCAACCTGAATGCGGTCACCGACGTTGGTACTGCGTCTGTAGATAACAAACAGGCCGGCCATCATGTTTGAAACAACGGTGTTCGAACCGAGCGAAACCATAATACCCGCCAAAATCGTCAAGCCCTGAAAAGCCCGGGAATCGGAACCAGGGATATAGGGGTAGGCAAACACAAGCGCGATGACGATGACCAACGCTCTGAACAACATGTTGGTAGGAGCGATCCAATGATCTTCAAAGTCTTTGAGTTCGAAAGCACCATTCTCGAGGTTTTCAAAGAACAGATCGAGGCCGCGAATTGCCAACCGTGTCACAGCTGCGATGATTGCGAGCATGACTAAGTTGGGGACGTATCCAACAATTGCCAAAACAACAGTTACGAGCGGCTCGCTTACGTACTTCAAGAGGATCTGGGCTATGCCCTGCGTTTCAGCAAAGGAGAGCAGCACCAATGAAAGGTAGTAATAGAAAAAGAACAGAAACAGGACCCACATCAATATGTGGATTGAATAGACGATAAGCGACGCAATTGCCCTGCTTCTCAAGATCGATTTTGTGGCTTCCTCGACGCCTTCAGCTCTCTTTTCCAAGTTTATTCTGATGTATTCTAGTAGGCTTCGCCGCTTCGCAAAAAACGCATACGAAACGAGGGCAAAGACTGCCGTCCAAGCAAATGCAGCCATCGCACTATCTACTCTGCCCTCATTGGATCGAGCGTCTCTGTAATTAAGGATTGCTGTCTCAATCGCCTCGGCTTGAAGTCCAGCCAACACGTCAATAGCCATTTGTTCGTGCTCGGCGTCAGCTTGGGTGGTTATCGTAACCATTTGCCCGTCGACGCGGATCATTTTCCCAAATTCAGCGTCCGAAACCTGAACCTGAACCGAAGCCTTCTTCGAAGCATCAGCAACTTGAGCAATCCGTTCCTCGATCTTTCTCGCCCGTTCGGTAGCGGGCAACGCACTTGAGCCGCGAACCAAGAACAACTCTTCGCCATCCACAATCACTGGCGCAATAAACTCGGGATCATCTCTCTCTTCAGTCGGTGCGAGAATTTCTTCTGACTGAGCAAACGCGACGCCGCAGGCGAACAGAAGTGGCAGGAGGCATAACGTAAGAGCCCTCATGATCTTGCTCCTTCTGCGGGGATTATATGCACATCGCGTTGAGGGAACGGTATAGATATACCTTCTTCATCAAACCTCTCTTTTGCTTGACCAGTGAGGTCCCAAAAGACGGTCCAATAGTCATCGGACTTGGACCATGGGCGGCAGAAGATGTTGACCGAGTTGTCCCCCAACTCACCCACAAAAATTTCTGGTTCCGGTGTATTCAGACAAAGTCGGTGACGCGCAACCAAGTCCTTAAGGACTTCAATTGCTTGGGCAGCGTTGTCCGAATAAGCGATGCCAAAGACCAGATCGACCCGACGTTCCTCGGACGCGCTCACATTAGTAATGACATCCCCCCAAATCTTGCTGTTCGGAACTATGATAATCTGATTGTCAAATGTTCTGATCTTGGTTGAAACCACCGACATCTCATCAACAAACCCTGAAGAGCTGCCAACCTGAATATAGTCGCCAGTGTCGAATGGCTTGAGAACCATGATCATCAAGCCGCTTGCGAGGTTTCCCAGCGTTTCCTGCAATGCGAAACCTAGGATGAACGACAAACCGCCAAGCACGGCAAAAAGCGGTGTAACGTTAACTCCGAACAAAGCTAAAACGACGAGTATGCCAAGGACGAAGACGGCCCAGTACACGGTGGTGGCAATGAAGCGTTTCAGCATTCTGGAGATAGTTGGAATTTTGTTCAGACCCCTTTCAGTGACCCGGCGCACCATTCGAGCAATGAACATCATGGCCCAAACCGCCAACAAAACGCCCAAACCAGCCAACAGCAGGCCAACGCCCCCATCCCATGAAAACAACCACGCCCAAGCGTTTTGAAAAAGTGTTTGAATATCGGTTGTTTTTAGGGCTCCCGTTTTCAATGCAAGAATATAGTCAGTATGCGGTTCCAGATCTTCCGCCTTTGCGCCTTTCAGGGTCCATGCCTCGAGCACCAGGCGATAGTTGTTGAGAATGTCTGACCCAGAGTCGTTCAAGGAGGACAACTGAGACCGCAAGCTGTCTTCCCGAGTTCCACTCGCCGACCGAAGTTGCAAGTTTACTTGCGCGACTTCTTCGAGCCGAGTGCGCACATAACTCTGCCAAGTACCAGCAATCTGGGAAAGCTCTTCCGCAGTTAAGGGAACAAGTAGGATCTTGAGATCGTCGGCCGCAATTATCTCATCTACGACTGCATCCATAAGATCGTCGCTTTCCGCCTCCGAAACTTCTTGGTCCGCCTCAGTTTCTTGCGCGCCGGCAGGAAAAGCGCCTGATAACGCCGCAAACCAAAGGAATGACCAAATCGTCAACGTTTTCAGTGCTCGTCTCATCTATCTGTCCCCCACCTATTTAACAGTCGAAGAGAGCACACTCAGACGCAACAAATCCAGAATTATGTTTATGTTTGAATGTTTCACTGTGACCAACAGACACTTTGTTTGGGTCTAACTCTAGATCTGATCACTCACCCGGATCAGCCGGAAATCTGTACTCTGCTGGAAACGCTCACGACAGTTTAAGTAGGTTAGCCGAAAGCTTGAAGCCTAAGGCCAAGAGGCAAACACAAACGTACCACCTCGAGGGGTGACCATCAATTAGATGCCCAGTACCGGAAACTCGTGCGCCGTTTGGCGTCGGACAAATTGGGCTCAATGCAGACACCTAAAAAAGGGATGCTCATTAGCGGGAAGTTAACCACCCAAAGACTAGCTTTGCAGTCTTTCTGAGATATCCGTCGCTGCCTTGACAACCGATGCCGCCAGAGTTTCGAGCTTACTGTTCGGAAATCTTGTAATTGGTCCCGAGATCGAAACGCCAGCCACAACCTTTCCCAAAGAGTCGAATACAGGCGCTGCGATACAACGCATTCCTGGGAAGCGTTCTTCGTCGTCCAACGTCCAGCCCCGATGCCTGGATTTACGGAGCTCTTCCCGTAACTCCTTTATGTCAGTAATTGAATTTGGTGTCTGACTTACCAGTGTTAGCGGCGTTAAAAGACTTTCTAACTCAGCCTTGTCCATAAAGGCCATGATGGCTTTACCCACACCGGATGTGTGGAAAAAAGCCGCTGTCCCGTTCTTGAAAGAGGCCCTTATCGGATTATCGGATTCGACTTGGGTAAGGTAAAGCAATTGCCCACCTTCCTCGATTGCTAGATTTGCAGTCTCTCCAGTTTCTTCGGACAGCACCCTCATCACTGGCGGTGCAACTTCCAGCAAGTTTGACCCTTCTTCAAAGGTGCTGCCAATGCGATACGCTTGTGGGCCTATACGCCATTTGCCTTGCTCAACATCATGAATAACCATGCCACGCCGCTGAAGTGTTGTCAGAAGCCTGTGCGCCGTTGCAGGCGGTATGTGTGTAACCTTTGAAATCTCAGCAAGCGTAGCAGAGCGTGTGTCGGCTATGTAGATCAAGACACGAATACCGCGATCAAGTGCCCCAACAGGTGGTGCGCCGATGTTCTCTTCATTCGACTTCCGTCGCGGACGTCCTCGACGATTGGCAGTTTTGTGTTCGTTCATAATCAGTGAAACCAATACCCTGTTTCTTAGCTTAAGACTCTAGCCCGGCAGTAACAGTAAAAAAATGAAAAATATTAATCAATGTATTTCAGTGGTTTAGTGGAAATTTATACTGAAAAGAGTAGGTTATTCCAAAATATTTTGAAAATTTTGGAATCTGATTTATCGTTGTATCCATTCGCTGAACAGCGGATTGGCGCCAGCACCGAAGCAGAAAACGGAGATGGCGCAGTCAAGGGAGGAAACATGACAAAATCTTTGAACCGCAGAAACTTTCTGCGTGGCTCTGCTGTTGTGGGCGCTGGTGCGCTCGCGGCCCCGGCGGTCCATGCGCAGGAAGGAACAAACCTCAAGATGCAAGCTGCCTGGGGCGGGGGCATCTTTCTTGAAAATGCACAGTCTTACGTAAATCGCGTCAACGAAATGTCCGGTGGCAAGCTGACGATCGAGCTACTGCCTGTGAACTCGGTCGTGAAAACCAGCCAAATGCAGGACGCGGTTCATCGCGGCGTACTGGATGCAGCGCACTACGTACCAGCGTATTGGTACTCCAAATCCAAGACAGCGTCGCTGTTTGGGACCGGTCCGTGTTTTGGATGGTCCAGCCAAGAAGTCCTGGGTTGGGTAAACTACGGCGGCGGGCAGGACCTGTTTGACGAGTTGATGGGGATCCTCGGATTGAACGTCGTGTCCTTCTTTAACTCGCCAATGCCGGCACAACCGTTGGGCTGGTTCAAAGAAGAGATCACAAGCTCTGATCAAATGAACGGCTTGAAGTATCGTACCGTTGGCCTTGCGGCAGATGTTCTGCTCGAGATGGGTATGTCGGTTGTGCAGCTTCCTGGCGGGGAAATCCAGCCCGCGATGAAATCTGGCCTTATCGACGCGGCCGAGTTCAACAACCCGACATCAGACCGCGACTTTGGCATGCAGGATGTGTCCAAGCACTATCACTTGGCATCCTTCCACCAGAGTCAGGAGTTCTTCGAGGTTACCTTCAACAAAGACAAGTTCAACGCTCTGGCGCCCGAGCTTCAAGCAATCCTGAAATATGCTTCAGAGGCCGAAAACTCCAACTTCTATTGGAACAACACAAAGCGTTACGCAGATGATTTGGTAACGCTGGCCGAAGAGCAAGGGGTGAACGTGTATCGCACACCTGACAGTGTGATGCAGGCCCAGCTTGAGGCGTGGGACGTTGTGGTCGATAGGATCTCAAATGAAGATCCATTCTTCGCCAAAGTTGTCGATAGCCAGAAGGCCTACGCAAAAACAGTGATGAACTACCTCAACCTAAACCAGCCGGACTACAAACTGGCTTACAAGCACTATTTCGGCTGAGGCCTGACGATTTCTGAAAACGGGAAGCCGCGCAGTTGTGCGGCTTCCTAAACTCCGGGCAGAACAGGCGAGGAACTGACCTTGATCAAGACAATCCACGCCATCGAAGGGCTAAGCCAATGGGTCGGCAAAGCCTTCGGTTGGTGCATCCTAATTCTGACACTTTCGGTGTCCTACGAAGTGTTCGTCCGGTATGTGCTGAACAAGCCGACCGTCTGGGCGTTCGATATGATGGTGCAAATGTATGGCGCCTTGTTTCTTATGGCCGGGGCATACGCTCTTGCGCAAGATGCTCATGTCAGGGGCGACGTTCTTTACCGACTGTTCTCTGTCCGCTGGCAGGCGCGTGTCGATTTCGTTCTGTACATTCTCTTCTTCTTCCCGGGCATGTTTGCGTTGTTCTGGTACGGATGGGAAATAGCGAAAGACAGTTGGCGCTATGAAGAGGTGAGCTGGAACAGTCCTGCCCGAATCCAAATCTACTTTTTCAAAACTCTGATCCCAGTTGCTGGTTTCTTGCTGATGTTGCAAGGACTTGCGGAAATGGCGCGATGCTGGTTGGCGATGCGAAATGGTGTCTGGCTTGAGCGACTGGATGACGTGCGCGAGACCGAGGACATGTTGATGGAAGGAACTATCGACAAAATCCGGCCCTTGGGCACCAAAGAAGGAGGCCGCAACGATGACTGATCCTCAGGTCGCCATCTTGATGCTCAGCCTCTTTATTGTGCTGGTGCTACTTGGCTTTCCGATTGCTTTCACTTTGCTCGCCATGGGTGTGGCATTTGGGTACTACGCCTATTACCAATCCGCGCCGGAGAGCATTGCGGACATCTTCAACAACAACATCTTCTATCTTCTCAACCAAAACACCTACTCGGTGATGGAGAACGACACGCTTGTTGCCATCCCACTATTCTTATTCATGGGATACGTGGTTGAACGAGCAAACATCGTTGATCGTCTGTTTTTCTCGCTGTACATGGCTGCCCGAAACCTACCCGGGTCACTAGCCATTGCCGCACTTCTGACCTGCGCTGTTTTTTCGACGGCGTCGGGGATTGTTGGTGCGGTTGTTACCCTGATGGGCCTGCTGGCCTATCCAGCGATGGCAAATGCCGGGTATCAACGTAGCTTCGCTTCTGGCGTTATCTGTGCGGGCGGGACTTTGGGCATTCTGATCCCGCCTTCGATTATGTTGATCGTCTATGCCGCGATTGCTGAGCTTTCGCCATTGCGTTTGTATGCTGCAGCAGTTTTTCCCGGGCTGCTGCTGGCGGGGTTGTATATCGTCTACGTGATGGTTCGTGTCTGGTTGAATCCATCGCTCGCACCGAAACCACAAGAGGACGACATCCCGCCAAAACGACAGATCTATATGGATCTGCTGGTATCATTCGTACCGCTGACCGTTTTGATCATGCTGGTGCTTGGCTCCATCCTTGGAGGATTGGCGACCCCGGCTGAAGCAGCTGCAATGGGCGCATTGGGCGGGCTAGTGCTGGCAATGCTCTATCGGTCGCTCACGTGGGACAAGGTCAAGCAAAGCGTCTTCCTAACAGCCAAGGCTACCGCAATGGTGTGCTGGTTGTTCGTGGGTTCCTGGACCTTTGCCTCGATCTTTTCCTATCTCGGTGGGCATGACGTGATCGAGCATTGGGTCGTTGGCATGAACCTGCAACCCTGGCAGTTCCTGGTGCTTGCTCAGTTGATAATCTTCCTGCTTGGCTGGCCGCTTGAATGGTCCGAGATTCTCATCATCTTCGTGCCGATCTTTCTGCCTATGCTGGAGACGTTTGGGGTCAACCCATATTTCTTCGCGATGCTGGTTGCTCTGAACTTGCAGACCTCGTTCCTGACACCGCCGATGGCCATGTCAGCGTACTACCTAAAAGGGGTTCTCAAGAACCAGATCCAACTGATGGAGATCTTCAAAGGTCTGATGCCCTATCTGGCCATCGTGATCCTGTGCATGGTGCTGATGTACCAGTTCCCGGGCATCGCGCTTTGGTTGCCTGACTACCTGTTTGGGGTTTGGGTGCCATGACCAAGCATGATCTGTCGTTGTTCTCGGCGGTCCAATCTGCCGAGGGCATTCGGGACGGACGTTTTTCTTCCGAAGCACTAGTTGAAGATTGCCTCAAGCGCATTGAAGAGACCGACAGTGTCATACGCGCCTGGGCTTACCTTAGCGCAGGCTTAGCGCTGGATCAGGCGCGCGAGATGGATCGCATCCGGAAGGCAGGCCGGGCGACTGGTCCACTGCATGGTGTGCCCGTAGCGTTGAAGGACATTGTCGACACAAAGGATATGCCCACCCAGCGAGGGACACCGATCTTTGCGGGTCGACAACCTGAAACAGATGCAAGGCTAGTTGAACTACTTCGAGAGTCTGGCGCTGTCATCATGGGCAAGACCAAGACAACCGAGTTTGCCTTTATGCACCCGACCGACACCACCAACCCCTTCGACCCGAATAGAACACCCGGGGGGTCATCAAGCGGATCGGCCGCAGCCGTTGCGGCCAGACACGTGCCTTTGGCTATTGGTACACAGACCGGCGGGTCGGTCATCCGTCCGGCCTCATTCTGCGGCGTATACGGCTTCAAGCCGACCCGTGGTATGATCTCGCGCAGCGGGGTTTTCAGGACGTCGGTTTCTTTGGATCACGTTGGGGGGTTTGCCAACTCGCTTGAGGATATCGCTTTGCTGTCAGACGTGGTGGCCGGATATGACCAAAGCGATCCTGCCAGCTTTGCTCGGCCGCGCGCGGAAATGCTGACCGGCGCTCAGGCGGAAGTTCCGGTCGAGCCGAATATTGCCTGGCTGGATTTTCCGTTCAACGACCGCCTCGATGCAGATGCCCGAGATGGCCTGAATGCAGTGATTGACAGCCTAGGCGGCCGGGTCGAGCGTTTTTCGGTATCCCCTCAACTGGCTGATCTGATCAACGTGCACAAAACGATCTATGATTACGAAATTCGCCAGAATATGATGGAAATATCGAATACACATTGGTCGGAAATCAGCGCCGAGATGCAATCCGCTATCAACCGCGGCGCAGATATCAACGAGGCCCAATACGAAGATGCCTTGTCCGTCATGGCATCTGCTCAAGGCTTTTTTGCAGAGTATTTCAATGAATTCGACGCAATCTTGGCCCCGGCTGCAACAGGCGAAGCTGTTCCACTGACTGCGGGGAACACCGGCGATTCCGTTTTCTGTCTGACCTGGACACTTGCGGGTTTGCCATGTCTCACGCTGCCATTGCTGGTCGGACATAACGACCTGCCCATCGGCGTCCAGCTAATTGGGGCTATCGAAGAGGATGACCGACTTTTACGCACGGCATCCTGGGTTCAACGCAGCTTAAGAGCACAGGAACAAAACGGAGAGTAAACGTATGTCACGTCTGACAAACATTCTCATGGGCATAATCGGCACAGGACTGATGATGATTTTCGTCCTTGGTCTCGCGCACAGTATCTCGACAGGATTTGCCGGGTTCTGGGGCGGTCTGCCATTCCTTTGTATTGCAGTCTTCGTAATAGCGCTTGCGCTATATAATTTGTGGGAAGACGCAATCAAAAAGGACTGATCCAATGAGCGATAAACCAGTCCTCTGGCTACCACGTCGATTATCCGATGCTACCGTCAATCGCGCGCGCCGGGACTATGACGTAATCCTCAACGAAGCCGATACACCGGGCACCGCGGAAGAAATCATCGCAATGAGTTCAAAGGTCGACGCGATGATGCCCTGCCATTCGGAACACTTCTCGAGCGAGGTTGTGTCGCAACTAGACCCGCGCTTGAAGATTGTTGCCAACCATTCCGTTGGCGTTGATCACTGCGATCTTTCGGCTTTGGCGGCAAAGGGAATTGCGGTGACAAACACTCCCGATGTTCTTTCTGATGCAACGGCAGAATTGGCAATGCTGCTCTTGCTCGGAGCGGCACGACACGCGGTTCGAGGCGATCGCCTGATGCGGTCGGGCACCTGGGACAGTTGGAGCCCGTCTTTCATGGTTGGCAAGCAAGTCACAGGTGCGCGCCTCGGCATCATCGGGATGGGGCGCGTGGGTCGGGCATTTGCAAAAAAAGCCCGCGGGTTTGAAATGGAAATTCACTATTTCAATCGCACCCGCCTGTCGGCCGATCAGGAAAACGGAGCAATTTACCACGAAAGTATCGACACTTTGCTTCCAGCCGCCGACTTCCTGTCACTTCATTGCCCTGCCACCCCCGAAACTCTTGACCTGATGAACGCCAAACGTTTGTCCGAGCTACCGACCGGAGCAATTCTCGTGAATTCCGCCCGCGGTGCCCTTGTAGATGAAGACGCGCTGTTGGACGCGATCGAAAACGGAAAGCTTTCCGCTGCGGGCTTAGATTGTTTCAAGACGGAACCGGGGGGTAACCCAAAGTTCGCCGGGTACGAGAACATCTTCATGTTGCCGCATATCGGAAGTGCAACGACGAAAACCCGCGACGCAATGGGCTTTCGCGCCTTGGATAATTTGGACGCATTCTTTGCTGGCAAAACACCCCGAGACCTTTTGTAGAAGAGGACACTTTAATGGCAAAACTAGCTTTCCTCGGATTAGGCGTAATGGGTTACCCAATGGCCGGACACCTAAAGGCAGCGGGGCACGACGTTACGGTTTACAATCGAACAATCGCCAAAGCCGATGCGTGGGTGGCGGAACATGGTGGCTCTACGCGCGCTACACCCCGCGAAGCTGCCGAAGGTGCAGAGTTCGTAATGACATGCGTCGGGAATGACGATGATCTTCGGAACGTTTGCATTGGGCCAGACGGCGCATTCGGTGGCATGTCACAGAGCGCAACGTTAGTCGACCACACAACTGTCTCTGCCAAGGTCACGCGCGAACTTTACGCTGCGGCGAAAGAACAAAGCCTGGGTTTTTTGGATGCGCCAATCTCCGGCGGTCAGGCCGGGGCAGAAAACGGCGTTCTTTCGATTATGTGTGGAGGCGATCAGCCCGTATACGAGGCTGCCGAACCTGTCATGCAAGTTTACTCAAAAATCTGTCGACGTATCGGCGAGAGCGGTGCTGGGCAATTAACAAAAATGAGCAACCAAATCGCAATCGCAGGATTGGTTCAGGGATTGAGCGAAGCGCTGCACTTCGCCGAGAAAGCGGGCCTTGATGGACGTTCTGTTGTAGAAGTTATCAGCCAAGGCGCGGCCGGTAGTTGGCAGATGGACAACAGACACGAAACAATGCTCGAAGATCATTTCGACTACGGGTTTGCAGTTGACTGGATGCGCAAGGATCTGGGTATCTGCCTTGATACAGCCAACGAAACCGGCGCAAGTCTGCCAGTAACCGCACTGGTTGATCAATTCTACAAAGATGTCCAAAAACTTGGGGGCGGTCGATGGGATACCTCTTCGCTTCTCAAACGCCTTAGGGCGCTTGACTAAACCACTAAATATTGAAGCGGGTCGAGGTAGTCGGGTTCGCACACTTGGGCGTTTGTTGTTTAATTCGGCATGGTTCAGGGCGGGAGTGCCTCTGGCGACGGTTCATGCAGAAGTAGCACCAACAAAGCTGCACAGATTGATGTATCTGCGGGATGGCACTGTGCAGGCAATGCTGGCCTTGATGCCCTGGCAACTATGCGCCTTTGCGGGCCATCAGATCGGCGTATCTGCTTTACGATTGTCTACACAGCCCACTGCTTAACTCAGTGTGTCGAAAAACTAACGAAAACGAATGAGCACGAGGTTCGGGCGTTTGATGAGATCTCCCATGTGGAGTCCGACTACAAGTCCAAGGCAGTAAAGGTTTCGATAGATGCCGTAGCGGAGTTTTTCAACAGTGAACAGTTGAAGCAGAGGTCATGCAATAGCGTCTGCCTCCGCCGACAAGCGGACGTTGGCCCGAAGCTCAGCAATGGCCACTTCGGGCTCTGAGCAGTCGATCAACTTGATTTTTGCAAAACGACAGCTTCCGAAAATCGAATGTCGTCGCATTGGACCATGCCATTGAAACAGAGAGATTGTCTCGACTTTTTCAATATCTGCTTTCGGGGCTGGGTACGAACGCGACCTGCTGCAGCGCCGCAAATCCGCTTCGAGCCCATTTTAACCGATGCTGCACATTGCACGAATGTCGGCTTTAAGCGGATGGCATCGGAAAGGTCGAAAACGCGTCGTCCTGCGGTGCGTATCCAAGCACTTTGCAAGTTTCGGTTAGATCAAGCCGCTTAAATCGATTGTTAGAGATGCCGTGCGCAATAAAGCTTCCTTTGATTTCGGCTTGAAGCGTCTGGTCAATTAGATGCGTCGCGTCACGATGACTGAGCCACGCGCTGAGGTCACGCAGTGTTTCAAGTCGCGGGCCGTCCGCAGGTTCGAACGCCACTATTCTCAAGGAGACGCAGGATATGCCGTGCCGAGTCGCATAAAGCGAACACAAGGCTTCGCCATAGCACTTGGTGACGCCGTAGAGATTGGCCGGAGCAACAGCCATCCCCGGAACCGGTGGGAAGGTTGATGGCTGATTTGCTGACCGAAAGGTGTTACGACGCCTTCCAAACGGTTACGCTTCGTCGCGCCGTAACATCACGAAACCGCAGAAGCTGAAAAAAACTGCGACATGTGAACAAATACTGTTCAGTAACACCGGGCGTCCTGCTAAAAAGGTGGCCTAATTCAAGGAAACCGTTGCCAAACTTTGAGGCGAATTCCTGACTTTTATTTCGTGTTTTACGGGGCTTGCCACATTTAGGACAACTTAGTCGAGCAACTAGAACGCGAACAAACCCAGCGAAATTCAAGGCTGTGAAATGCTTGGTACTACATTTGTAACTCCCCCTCCTTCAAGCTCCCCACTTAGTGCAATACAGGGTAGTATTGCCTATGGTGACGGGAATCCGTCCACTGCGACGCAGATAACTTATGCGTTTGGGGCCGATTTCGGTTCGCAAGCCTGGACGTCAGCATATAAAGCCGAGTTTCGCGAAGCTCTTGCTGCGATAGAAGCGGTAACGAATATTTCGTTTATAGAAACAACTAACGTATCAAGTGCTGACATAGTGGAAATCATCGCGCCGAGTTCTTATTTCGGCGACTCCCGAACCCTTGGATTTCATTATACGCCATTTTTTGGCCCATCGCTGGGCGCTTACAACACCGCATTTTGGCAAGCCAATTCTGGCCTTGGCGGTAACGGTGATCCAGGTGGCTTCTTCTTTACTACCCTTATTCATGAATTGGGCCACGCACTGGGGTTAGGCCACCCACATGATACCGGCCTGGGTACAACGATAATGAGCGGCGTGACCTCAGCGTTTAACTCTTTTGGGGTCGGAAACCTCAATCAGGGTGTCTACACCGTAATGTCATATAATGACGGCTGGACCTCTCAGAACGGTGGCCTGCGTTTAACGGCCACTTATGGAGGTTCTACCGGACTTGGAGCGTTTGATATTGCAGCGTTACAGGCGATGTATGGAGCGAACACAACGTACAACAGCGGGGACAATACCTTTGTCCTGCCTTACGCCAACTTTGCGGGCACCGGGTACCAGGCAATTTGGGACACCGGTGGGAATGACACCATTCAGCATGTTGGCAGCTCGGATTCTTGGATCGACTTAAGGCCCGCCACGCTGGACTACAGCGACACCGGCGGCGGAGTCGTCTCTCACGCGACGGGAGTAAGGGGTGGTTTTACAATTGCGCACGGCGTTGTCATCGAGAATGCGTCGGGCGGATCAGGCGCAGATGTTATCGTAGGGAATACCGCTCAGAATACTCTGTGGGGGAATGCTGGACACGACAGAATATACTCGGTGTCAGATGGAACCAACAACAACACGATCTACGGTGGCTTAGGCAACGACACGATTTATCTTGCCATGGGGTCCGGGGCCGATCAGGTCTTTGGAAACGAAGGTAACGACACGGCCGTCGTGACTCGTAACGGCGGCACATTCACCGGAGGGACCGGAACGGATACCGTCAGGTTCGTCAGCGCCATCAGCACATATCTGTTTATCGACAACGGAAGCACTTATGAATTTCTCGATGTCGTATCGCGAGTTTCGTTCACAATCGCCAACGACGTAGAGTTAGTCCAGTTTTTGGATGGGGTACAGCAATACACCCGGGCGGGCATCCAAACCGCAATGCAGCTCACAGATATCGACAACCAGGGCACCACGCTAAAGCACGCAGCACAGGGCCTTTACGTTGTGGATTCGGGTGGTTCCAATCTGGGGCTGATTTATAATGGCCAAGCAGTAGGCGCGGCTTCGTTCGCTGGCTGGCAAGCTATTCAGGCCGAAGCATCCGGCGGAGATTACCGTGTGTTGTGGAAGAATAGTGACGGAACATATCTTGAATGGGTCGTCGACAGCAGCGGTCAATTCAAAGGCAGCAACTCTGTCGGCAATGTTGTAAGCTTGGAAACGTTCTACAACGCTGATCTGAATAATGACGGTACGATCGGGCACACATCGACCAATATCGAATCCAATGGATCTACCACCCTCGGGTCCACAACGCAAAACGTGTATCTCATAAATGGCACCATCGAGCTTGCTCTGGGTGATGGCACCACAGTTGGACCCAACAGCATTGCCGGGTGGCAAGCCATTCAGGCCGAAGCCGCATCAGGCGGAGGTTACACAGTTCTCTGGCATAGCACCGGTGGTGTCTATGGTGAATGGATTGTCGATGCTTCTGGTCGACTGCAAAGCAGCAGTGTCATCGATGATGTCAGGGACG
>NZ_WVRJ01000024.1:0-30053 GCF_013110855.1 Ruegeria sp. HKCCD4884 | reverse complement strand
TCAGGCGGGTTGCCTGACGCTCTGGATGCATTGGGTTGGGAAGACCGGACTTCCTGTAGGGGTCCTCAGAAATAGGGCGAACGGATCGTTCTTGGCTCTGGACCTATAAACAGGTCACAGCGTCAACGGCTGCTTTTGACCCAGAGCAGACACTTGCAGAAAACACGGCTATGACCGGGTTGCGGACGAAACGGACATTCCGGGCTACTGTATGTGGTTGCCGTTTTCTTGCATAAGACTGCCTGAGCGGGCAATCAAATCGTTCGCCGTGTAACAGAAAGCCGTCATATAAATCGCCGTTATTTGACATGCGATCTGTCTGAAAACTTTCGAAATGGCTCCCAACATTTGTTGGGAGCCCCACTTGTTGAAAATGGATGGAGTTGGAAGATCAGGCGTGACCACTTCCGATCAAGCCGATACCCGAAGTCAGACCGAACCAAGCTTTAACCCGTAGACCGACTGCCTTGATGATACCCATAGCCTGGATCCCGTGGGCGACAAGTGTTCCTTCCATTTCGCCTTCAAAACTGGTGGTGTAGGATTGAACGATGCAACCGCTACCTGGCACCAAAAGTTCGCGGTGCTCTGGGTGCACCAGATCGAGATGCACAACGATCTGACCCCGTTTCGCCTTTTCACTGGGCTCAATCAGGCGACCGCTAGGCGCTAGCTGACCGGAAGAAATCTGCTCCTGAATACGTACAATCCTTGCAGGAAGAACGGTATTGCGCATCGAGATGTTGAAGTTGCTTTCACAAGCCACCTCTGCGGCCATACCTTCGTACAATTCAGTGCGAGAAACCTGCGAGAAGCCAGCGACGATACGTCCTTTCTCTGCATCTTTCCGATCCGGTACAATCAGCATGGCGGGGCTCATTGCGGCTTGCGCTGCGCGCGATCCGACGTTCAGGGTGACTTGTTCAACTACACCATCGACAGAGCTAAGCGTCAGGGTCTTTGAGAGCTCCACACTAGCCTGCTGCAACGATGCACGTGCCGATGCAAGTTGGGCGGGCAGAACAGCCATTGCCTGAACTTGTGCCACACCAAGTTGCGTTTCCGCAGCCTCAACCTCTGCTTCCCGAGTGCTCAAGGTAGCTTGGGCGCGTTCCAACTGGCTCACTTGAAATGCTGCAGAGCCCTTTGCTTGAAGTGCCTCGTGATCCATCAGCACCAGCTCAGCCTGTTCTCTGGCGGTAACTGCGGCATCCACCACGGCCTGAGCAGTTTGGACCTGCAATTCAGCTGCCAGTTTCGCGCTTTCTATCTCCTCAACTTTACGGGTTGCAAAATCTACTGCAGCTTGTTCCGACGCATTCTCGACTGCAAACAGCGGATCGCCCGGTTCTACACGATCACCGCCCTTTACGTAGATATCTGTTACTGTTCCACCGTTCTCGGCAACGACTGGAACAGTTCTGAATGGCACAAGACCTGTGTAGGATTTTGGGTAGTAGTAGAACACGGCAAAGAACACGATCAGTGCCAGGACGAACCACATGAACAGCGCTCGGTGAACGTTGTACAGAGTGACCGGTAGCCCGCGCCATTTCAGATAGATCACGCGCAGGACAAACGGAAAAGATGTGACGAGAAGCTCAATCATTTTACCATCTCCTCTTTCGATGGACGCCACCACAACATGAAGTCGCGAGCGATTGCGGTCAGGATTAGCGCGCCCGGTAGCAGGTTGCTGAAATGGCTGAGTGCAGGCATCAGCTCATACGCCAAAGCTACTGTAAGCATCGTCGGAATAGTTGTACGCAGCGGAGTGCCGATTGATTTGTGTTCGGTATAGCGTTCAAAGCGCGCATACAGATGTACGACCAGCAGGATCGCAAGGGCGAGAACGACCAAGCCTACCCATGCATAGGTGTCGGTTTGATTGGGCGCGACCCACCATCGGGGGTCGCCGCCAGCGGCAAAGGCCGGAGTTGAAATGACGCCAACTATGGGCGCCATCAGGAACGCGGGTGGTTTCATGTTTCAGGTCCTTTTGTTGCGCAGCCACGCTGCGTGTGAAAATTTCAGGTGTCTGGCGGACGTCAGTTCTCGGTCGATTTTTGTGAAGGTTCTGAGGGCTGTTTCTGCGGGACGTAGGGGGGATCCCAGCGACGTCCGTTCGGTGTTTTTTCGCCACGCGCCGAAGTGTGCAGACCGTGGATGTTCCCACCGGACCACTCCTGTTTGGCGGAGTTTTGGATTGCCTTAAGAACGCGGTAGTACCTTGCGAAGTAGATCATGGTCGTTTCCTTTCTGATGACCCGGACCTAACCGTCATCGCGCCTGCGATCCTGAGGGTTCTGGACATTTGTTATTGTCTTCTGGACAATTGCTGTGACTGCAGGGAGTTGCGTGCCATTCAGGGGAGGACGCGAAAGTGCCACGCATCAGCGCTTACAGACTGCAAAATGTCGGGCTGCGTTATTCGCAAGAGCCCGGTGCGCGGGTTCCGTTTCCTGATGTCCTGGAAATGGCGGGGGCACCCTCTGATATCATTGACAGTCCCGACGCCACTGTCGAGCTGCTGCATGAAGCAGGCACCGTTGAAACTGCGTGTCGGGTTCTGGAAGACAAAACCTTCGCCGCGCGCGTGGGGCTATCGGCGCAAGGTCCTGGAACGCTTCTGGCTTACATCGTGCGGGCAGCCGAAACGGTGGAAGACGCGCTGGCGCTTACGCAGCGCTTTTATGCAATGCAAGACCCTGACCTGCGGTTGGACGTCGTGGGTGCACCTGATGAGCCAAAGATTACTCTGGAAAGCAGTGTTATCCCGGCGCATCAATACCCTCGCCACCGTGAAATGCTGATTTTCGGTCTTTATAAGCGAGTGCAACAAATCACCTCTGGCGGGCTTGCCCCGATCTCTATCGAGTTGGAAACGGACGATGCCGAGCACTGTAGGCAGCTGGCGGATTTGGCGCGATGTGAAGTCGTAGGCTTCAAGTCCGGATACGCCTTGGCTCTGCCCCCAAACGGCATGAGTTTTCGGATACCAACGGCAGATCCCACTTTGTTGGGGCATTTACGTAGGCACGGGGAAGAGCAACTGAAGGCTCAGCCTGATGCCGTCCGCAGTCTGTCCGACCGCATTGTGGACATGCTCGGGGAGCGTCTTCCCGGACCGATACCAAATGGCGACGATATAGCCGGAGAGCTTGGACTGACGCGGCGCACTATGACCCGGCACCTGTCAGCCGAGGGAACAAGCTTTAAAGCGCTCTTAGAAGGGGTGTTGTGCGATCTGTCAAAACGGATGCTTCGGAGTGGAGAAGGTGTTGCCCGCGTTGCTTTCATGCTTGGATTTGCGGATCAGGCCGCCTTTTCAGTGGCCTTCAAGCGATGGACAGGTGAAACGCCCGCTAGGTTCCGCAAAGCTGGCCGCTAGTGGAATAAGCACCGGGCGTCGAAAGATGTCCAAGATGCACAAAACCTTGTCCCGTCTCCAAAAGAAAGGGGCCATGGGGTCACCTAGTTCAATGGCACACAGCAGCCGCGGTGGTTGCTGACCCAGAACAAGGATGAACCCTATGAAGACCTCGAAAAAACTCTTTATCGCCCCGATCTCAGGTGCACTTCTGATCACCATGGCTGCTACCGCTCATGCTGACTACGTAACCGACAAAGCGATCAAAGGCGCAGTTGTCGGCGCCACTGTCGCCGGTATCGCAGGCGAAAGCATCGTAGGTGGCGCGGCCGCTGGTGCCGCAGTCGGAGCCGTAGGCGGTGCGATTCAGAAGGACAATTTTGAAGATGCGCAGGACGAAGCTCAAGAGCGTCGCGACGACTTCAAAGAAGAACACAAAGACTGGAACGACTAAACCTCGGCCGTCAGCGAAACAGAAATAGGAGAAACACAGCCGAACAAACCCGACCGGTCAGCATGCGCTGTTAGCATCCAGACGCAGTTTGACTGACCATCCCGCACAGAACTCGCACAGTTTCTGATAGGTTGCCATTCGGCTCGGGAAACGAGCCGGGTGGCAACTTTGTTTTGGACCCCCAAACGTCGCACGTTTGCGGAAGCAGCGGTTCCGAACTTCAGTCGCCAATCTCGCCCCCGGTTTTGTCCAAAACCCAAAAACAACCGTCCAGAACCCAAACGAACTGTAACCGGCAACAACCCAAATCTGGCTCACCTGAATGACATCGACGAGCCGGCAGCCGAGGTACTTCTGTTCACTGCCGCACTTTGCAACCCAATGCCAAAGGAAACGGCAATGAACCTATTCGCAAACTTCGACGCAGAGACCCTGGCACGCATCCAGTTTGCCTTTACTGTGTCGTTTCACATTATCTTCCCGGCCTTTTCCATTGGCTTGGCAAGCTTCTTGGCCGTTCTCAATGGCCTCTGGCTATGGCGCAAGGACAGGGTCTACCTCAAACTCTTCAACTACTGGAAAAAGATCTTCGCCGTAGGCTTTGCCATGGGCGTCGTGTCCGGCATCGTGATGTCTTACCAGTTCGGCACGAACTGGAGCCTATTCTCAGACACCGCGGGCCCTGTGATTGGTCCCTTGATGGCCTACGAGGTCATGACCGCCTTCTTTCTTGAGGCTGGGTTCCTCGGCATCATGCTCTTTGGTCGCGAACGCGTCGGTCCCGGCTTGCACATGGCGGCGACGGCGATGGTCGCACTAGGTACGCTGATATCGGCCACGTGGATCCTGTCGGTCAATTCCTGGATGCAGACGCCGGCCGGGTTCGACATCAACGAGCTGGGGCAGTTCATTCCCGTCGACTGGTGGTCGATAGTCTTCAACCCATCCTTCACCTACCGCCTGACACATATGGTCCTTGCCGCATATCTCACCACTGCTTTTGTGGTGGCCGGGGTTGCGGCCTGGCACTTGCTGCGACGCAATCGCACGGCTGAGGTCACCCGAATGTTCTCAATGGCGATGTGGATGGCCGTTCTGGTCACCCCTGTGCAGATCGTTGCCGGCGACCTTCATGGTTTGAACACGCTGGAGCATCAGCCGCAGAAAGTGATGGCAATGGAAGGTCACTTCGACAGCCATCCCGGAGGTGCACCGCTGATCCTTTTCGGCATTCCGAACGAGGATGAAAAGCGCGTGGACTATGCCATCGAAATCCCGAAACTATCTTCGCTGATCCTGAAACATGATCCCAATGCGCCGCTTGACGGGCTGGACACTATCCCCGACGACGAAGAGCCTCCGGTCGCGATCGTATTCTACAGCTTCCGCATCATGCTCGCCATCGGCTTTGCCATGCTGGGTATCGGCTTGTGGTCTCTTGTTCAGCGGGTTCGCGGCCGCCTCAACGACGATCGCTGGTTGCACCGGACCTCCGTCCTGTTGGCGCCCAGCGGGTTTGTGGCGGTACTGGCCGGTTGGATCACCACCGAAGTGGGGCGCCAGCCGTACACGGTGTACGGGCTGATGCGGACATCTGACTCACTGTCACAAGTGGATGCACCTACTGTTGCCGCGTCTTTGGTAGCCTTCATCGTAGTGTATTTCGCCGTGTTCGGAGCGGGCACGTTCTACATGCTGCGCCTCATGGGGAAACCACCTGTCGAAGGTTTCCAGCAAAGTCACAAACCCCTTGAAATCTCTACTTTGGCGGAGGCAGCGTAATGCTTGAACTCTCGACAATCTGGGCAGGTATCATTGCCTTTGCCGTTTTGACTTATGTGATCCTTGACGGTTTCGATCTTGGAATTGGAATCCTCTTTCCATTCGCGAAAACCGACAAAGATCGTGATGTCATGATGAACTCGGTCACGCCTGTATGGGACGGGAATGAGACCTGGCTGGTCATGGGAGGCGGAGGTTTGTTTGCTGTTTTCCCGCTGGCTTATTCCGTGGTGATGCCAGCTATCTATTTGCCCGTTATCGTGATGCTTCTTGCGCTTGTCTTCCGCGGTGTTGCCTTCGAATACCGCTGGCGAACCGTGCGCGGGCGCTGGCTTTGGGATGTCGCGTTTTACGGTGGTTCAACCGTGGCTACCTTCTGCCAAGGCGTCACGCTTGGCGCGCTGGTCCAGGGTATCCCGGTCGAAGATCGGCTCTACGCAGGCGGACAATGGGATTGGCTGACGCCGTTCTCTGTCCTGACGGGTGTGGCCTTGGTGATCGGGTACGCTTTGCTGGGAGCAACCTGGCTCAATATGAAAACCACGGGCGAGATACAGCGCCAGATGCGTTCTTATGCCCGCTTGCTGATGCTGATGACGGTTGCGTTGATCGGTCTGGTCAGTCTTTTGACCCCATTCCAAGACCCCATCTATCTGATCAGATGGTTTTCGTGGCCCGGTATTGTTTTCTCTGTACTAGTGCCGGCTATCGTTGCTGTCATTGCATGGATGCTTGATCGCGGCCTGAGGGAACAGCGAGACTATCAACCCTTCTTCTGCGCCATTGCCTTGTTCGTCGTCTGCTTCATCGGCATTGGGATCAGCTTCTATCCATATATGCTACCCCCAAGCCTCACGATTGCTGAAGCCGCAGCGCCGGACAGCAGTTTGGCTTTCGCTCTGGTCGGAGCCGTCATTCTGCTGCCTGTGATCCTGACTTACACCGCCTACACGTACTGGGTTTTCCGCGGGAAGATCGATCCAGAGGAGAGCTACCATTGACACTACTAAAGCAAGTTTTCTGGTTCGGTGCGATTTGGCTCGGCAGCGTCTTGTGCCTAGCGACTGTCGCTTACGTGATCAGGTTGTTCATCAGCTGAAATGGCAAGGATACCAATGCTCGCCTGTCAGCATGTCTAGCTCGCGAAAACATTAGTCCAAGCGCCGAAAGAAACCCCGTTCCAGCTTACCAGATTGCCAGTAACTCGCGGCTGGCTGGGTCGCCTCAAATTTACAATTCAAGGGGGCTGTTATGCTTTCTCGTACAAAACCAATGCCCGTGCACTGGGATCAGATTGATCCGGCTCTACCCACTCTACCTAAGCAACCAAACCGGGGCCGCAGCCACTCGTCCGGCATGTTGTCCAAGTTGTTCACAGGGCTCCTTGCTGCAGGGCTTGCGACCTTCGTTCTATTGCCCTTCACTTCGGCCCTTGCAAGGACTGTCACGAAAGACCTGTCCCCAATTGTGGACATATTGCTCGTTCTGCTCTCTGCACTTGTCGTTTTTGCTGCCACAGCCGCAATAGTACTAAAAGGATCAACACTGCGGGCCGTCCTCGGGCGAGGGTTGGCATCCCTCGGCGCAGCGCTAATCATCTCACCCGTAGGGCTCTCGGTCCTGTTCGCACTATACCTGCATGACTGGGTGTCGATCGTATTCGATACGTCCATCGAGCAGGCAGGAAGAACAGCGATATCCCTGTTTAGTAGTGTCTTCGTTGCCAATGCCCTCGCAATGGGGCTGACGCTTGGATGTTTATCTCTGCTAATTGGGACTAGGCTAATGCAAAACCGTCCAAAACCACTCGTTTCGCCTTAGGCGAGCGAACTTCCGATCTGGGCTCGGTGCGGTCATTCGCTCGATTCAGCTGACAGTCTGCATTGCGGACTTTGCCGCCATTGGCCCGCTTTCACCGAAGGACCACAGACAGCCCAAACCGGACACTCGCAACAAGACTTTGCAATTTCCGAGATGCGGGGCATTGCCGACAAAAAAGACAAAACAAAACTCTGGTTTACGATAGGATAAACCGTTGCTTAGACGGCCAGTTTTTGATTTTAACCTCGTTCAAGCGTTCTTGGTTTTTTGCGCTACCAACTTAATCTTCGGGGATACTTGAACCTAAGAACTCGAACTTTCGAGTGCTACCCACTGTGATCGGTTTCTCGTTGGCAAAAAGACTGCTATCAAATGAGAACGAATTATCGGTTCCGATCATATGAATGTGAGAATAAATGCGCTTAGCTCTTTTCATTCTTTTTCCGATTGTGTTTATCGGGTTGCTTGTTTTTCTGATCTTTGGCTTGAAACCGCCCAACAGTATTAAGCTGGCTGCTGGCATAAGCGGCGGCGGATATTGGCAAGTTGGACAACTCTACAAAGCAGAACTTGCACGTGACGGCATTCAGGTAATTTTAGTTGAAACCGAGGGGTCGGTTGAGAACATTCAGAAACTTGTTTCTGGCGAAGTGGATGCCGCATTTGTTCAGGGTGGCCTGGAAATACCTCAGGACGAGAACTTACAGTCTTTGGGCGCCATTTTTCTTGAACCTATGGTGGTGTTCCGCGGAAAGTCTAGTCCAGTCGGGGCCAATGCAGGAGAATGGGGAGACATTCGCTTAGCTGCAGGAACCAAGGCGTCCGGTACTCGCGCCGCCGCTTTAGCGCTAATTGAGGCCGCCGAGTTGCAAAATGTCGGCATAAACCTCGTCGATGTCGGGGGCAATGATGCGATAAAGGCGTTATATGCCAACGAAGCGGATGCGGCGTTGTTTGTCGCTCCACTCGATGCACCTTACCTTATGGATGCAATTTTTGATCCGGAAATCATTTTCGTCCCTATGGCTTTGGTCGACGCCCTCGCATTGAAACTTTCAGGAGCGAATTCGGTAACTGTACCCGCAGGATCAATCACACTCGACCCTCCGAGACCACCAGAGGATGTTAAGATCTTAGCATTGCGAGCTTCACTTATCGCCGCATCCAATCTGCACCCTGCGGTAACCGATAGGTTAGTGAATGCAGCAAAGAACATTCATAGCGAACCTAATATTTTGCAAAGTGCGCGCGAGTATCCAAACACGTCTTCGCCACCTGTGCCATTAAACAAAATTGCCACAGAACTTATAAACTCTGGGCCAAACTTTTTGCACGGCGTCTTGCCATATTGGATAGCAGCGCAGTTTGGCAGCGTATTGTTATTGCTGTTGCCTTTATTGTTCTTAGTACCGTTTCTGCGGATCGTCCCGTCCGGTTACGTGTGGTTTCAAAAGCGCCGCGTCTGGCGTTTTTATCAGCGCATCGCTGCGCTTGAGGAGGAACTCAGCAAGGCACAGACCTCAACTGAAGTAGAGGAGGTCGCCAAAGATATCGAAGAAGTAGATACAGCCCTTACAAATCTGAATCTGCCGCTCGCATACCGCCAGGGAGCATATGATGCACGTTTGCACATAGATTTAATTCGACAGGAGATTGCGCGTCGTCGAACTGCCAAAATTGATGGAACCTCGACGTTCTCTAGCAAACCAACTTAGAAGACCATTTTGATTTGAGACTTCGGTACAGTCATGTGCTCTAGTTATTGCGTGAACAGTGCTTTGGGCTCGCAGCCATTGTTAGTAAAGTTTTATTTAACGGCAGCTATGCTGAGCGAACATGGTTCAGACTATGCGTGATAGTTACTTGTATTGAACGATGTAAACTCTGAACAAAATAAGAGGTTAGGAAATGTTCCGTTTAGCATCTGTTCTGACTATCGCGCTTGCGGCTGGTGCGCAGGCCAAGGACGTCCCAAACACTCAACCTGGCGACAGAGAGTATTCCCCTTACCCACAACAAGACTTTCCCAATCAGGTCTTCTTCGGCGACACTCACTTGCATACCTCTTACTCCGCCGATGCTGGTATGATCGGCAATATACTTGAACCTGATGCAGCGTATCGTTTCGCCAAGGGCGAGGTGGTGACATCTAGCACTGGCGTCGAAGCTAGGTTGCGCCGACCACTAGATTTTCTGGTCGTTGCCGATCACGCTGAGAACTTGGGTCTCGCGCCGCTGTTAGCAGCCAAAGATGCCACGCTGCTCTCTACGGAGTTTGGTCAGCAACTGAACGCGGCTGTCGAGGCCGGCGATCCCGTCGGCGCATGGTCGATTTGGAGCCAAGCCAAGTCCACTGGCACAGACCCATTGGCGGACTATCAGGAGATTTACCAAACAGCGTGGAGCAACATTACCTCTGCCGCTGAGGCACACAATCAACCGGGCTTGTTTACTGCGCTTATCGGGTTCGAGTGGACCTCAAACCCACAGCGGAACAACCTACACAGGAATGTCATATTCAACGGTGGCAAAGAGGGCGCTGACAAGATCATCCCGTTCTCGAACTTTGATAGCTTCGACCCCGAAGACCTTTGGGCATGGATGGAACAAGCCGAAGAGACAACAGGCCAAAAGCTGCGTGCGATCCCGCACAATGGCAACTTGTCCAACGGGTTGATGTTCGACGAAGTGCGCTTGTCCGGCGAACCCTTCGATGTTGAGTATTTCAAACAACGTGCCAAGTGGGAACCGATCTACGAAATCACGCAAATGAAAGGTGACGGCGAAGCACATCCCATGCTGTCACCAGACGATGAATTTGCCGACTTCGAAACGTGGGATAAAGGACAACTTGGACCAGAGCCCAAGACACCGGAGATGCTTCCACGCGAGTATGCGCGGGCCGCGTTGCGCCGCGGACTTGGATACGAGGCGGAAACTGGGATAAATCCGTTCAAGTTTGGCGTGATCGGCTCAACTGACGCTCATACATCGCTGTCCACGGTTGGCGAGGACAATTTCTTCGGGAAAGTCGCGGCTGTTGAACCTACTGCTGACCCGATCCGATTTGAAGAGGTCGTCGGCGGTATTGGTGGTGACGAGAGTGTTGCCCAATATGCATGGCAGACTTCGGCGTCGGGTTTGGCGGCCGTTTGGGCAAAGGAAAACACCCGCGATGCCATTTGGGATGCTTTTGCTCGGAAAGAGGTCTATGCGACCACGGGGCCGCGCATGCGTGTTCGCGTTTTTGCAGGATATGAATTCGACGAAACCGACCTGCCACGTGCGGATTTTGCCGCGTATGGATATGAAAATGGCGTCCCGATGGGGGCGGATTTGCAAGCGGACAGTGACGGTCGGTCTCCGCGATTTCTCATCCGTGCGCTCCATGACCCCGATGGAGCAAACCTCGACCGCATTCAGATTGTCAAAGGCTGGCTGAACAGTGACGGCACAACGTCGGAACGTATTTATGATGTAGCTTGCGGTGGGCGTGAACTTATTAACGCGGCGTGTGACGGCCCTGTTGGCAATACGGTAGACGTAGAAACCGCTTCTTGGACAAACGACATCGGCCAGGCAATTCTCGCCGGATATTGGGAAGACCCGAACTTCGACCCGACTCAAAGCGCGTTTTACTATGTCAGAGTGCTGGCAATACCGACGCCGCGTTGGACGACCTACGATGCAAAGGTGTTCGGAACGGAGATCCCAGACGAAGCACCGCGCTCGATACAGGAGCGGGCCTACACATCACCAATTTGGTACACACCTCAGGGATGAGTGACATTAGGTTAAGGCTAAAAATCACTTAGTCTGCTCTGGGCTCGATGCGGTCATTTGCAAAGTACTCGTGAGCGTCTGCTGTGCGGACTTTGCTGCCATTCGTATTATAACTCCAAAAGACCGCAGTCAGCCCAAAGCGTACATCACGCTTCCGCGGAATGGAAAGACCGTTGTAGTGGTTCCGGTCCAATTGATGAATTTTCATTTCAGCTATCCTTGATCAGAAAAACCATCATGCTCATCCAGGTCCAACACCGCAGGGTCGATCATGCGTTTGCTGGCGCTCTTCTTGACAGAGTTCCGCATGGCTTTACTACGCCGGAGCAATCTCCGAAAACGTGCTTCGTCAAGCACAAGCAATGTAGAGGGTGCCAACACTCGCACGCTCACGCGACGGGGCCGTTTCATTAGCATGGCCAATTGCCCAAACATTTCGCCACGACCTAACCGCGTGGTGTGTCGGCCGAACTCTACTTCGACTGCTCCAGAAGCGATGAAAAACACACTCCGGGTCAATTCATCTTTGGAAAGGATCGTGTCACCCGCGTTGGCATAACGGGTACGAAGCGCTCTACTGAGTTTTCGCAATGAAGCTTTGTCGAGATCAGAGAATAGTGGAAACTGCCTGACCAGATCCCGCCCCTTTAGGGCGATGTCCAGTACCGGACGCCCTTCAGATAAAGCTCGTCGTGCGGCCACTTCCTGCATCAACACTGAATAGAGCTCTTCGCCTACCAGGCCGTCCTCGCGCATGGCTGCATATTCTCGCTCCTCCAATCGCAATGCCGTTCTTCGGATGAACCGCCGCTCCAGCTTTTCCGCGTAGCCTGGATATTGGAGCCGTAATCCTTCAAGCGCTGTCTCAACCGCCTCGGATCGGCGCTCCAACAGGTCGTCTAGCAGCTCCGCAACCCGGCGACCGTGGATCCGGCGTATGCGACCACGGACAAACCCATCGAGATCCCGAAGGATCAGGCGTTGCATGAGCAGTCTTTCGAACCTGTCCGCTGTTATACGAGTGAGCGGAAACGAGATTCGTAGGCGGTTGTGCAGGAAAACGGCGATCCGAAAAGACTTGCCATAGACGACAGATCGATTGGATGCGCGCTGATAGCCTATCCGCCCACCGGTCCTTGCGCCTTCAATGAGCCGATCCGCGTCTGACAGAGTTTTTTCGCTGAGAACGGATGACATGCTGCGCTCGCGCATTCGGGCCAAAACTGAATCCCGCTCTGCACCGGCCAACGCGATAAGGCCAAGCGTGATCCGGTCGCGATCAAGGATCTCCGCGATGTCCTCGGCGGCCTTTACAGCCTCGTCGAGGCGTTCGCTAAACTGTTTGGCTTCGTTTCTTACAATTTGGTGGGTCAGGTCGTAGTTTTCTGCGGTGCGGGATACATCCTCGCGGACCGATTGCAAGGCGACCGCGACCACCTGACGCGACAATGCCGTATCAAGCGGAGTGAGTTCGTCGAGCCCTAGCTTTGTGATCACCGTTCGCAAGGTTGTCCCTTGGACAATCAGTGTAAACAGCGTAAAGCCAGTGGCCAAAATGCCGACCAGACGCTTTGTTTCGAGCGGTACTTGTGTGCTTTCGGTGACTGCTAGTGCCAATGCCAAAGTCACGGCGCCCCGCAGCCCACCCCAAAGCATTGCGGTGCGATAGGGGCGTTCCACAACTGGCGACAGACCGATTGTCGTGAGCAAGGGCAACAAGCCGAACAGTACCGCCGCTCGCGCCAGCGTTGCGGCAAGAACCACCACTGCCAGCAGGCCAAAGTCAGACGGCTGCACCCCTTCCAAAAGCCTCGGTATCAACAATGCCGCAAGAATAAAGATCAGCGCTCCGGCCCAGTGCGCCAGGAGATCCCATACTTCTTGCAGATTTGTCCATGCGATCGGTGACAAACGACCGGGGCCGGTGAGGTTGAGCGTTAGTCCTGTGACCACCACAGCGATAACACCCGAAGCCCCGACGCTTTGTTCCGCAACGATATAGGCGAGGTACGGTAGCGCGACAGAAATTGAAATTTGCGCCTTGTCCCAACGGTCTACGAAAGCCATCATCCAAATCGCCATACGAGCCATAAGCCAACCAGTTAGCGCTCCACCGGCGATCAACAGCGGAAACTGCCCCACGGCTTCACTTAGTGATGGATCAGGTCTCCCGAGCATCACAAAGCTCATGAATAGCCCGAAAAGAGCAATCGCGGCAGCATCGTTCAGGAGGCTTTCACCCTCGATTATTCGCGACAACCTGCGTGGTGCAGAGATAGACCTAAAAATGCTGACGACTGCCGAGGGATCAGTTGTCGAAACGATAGATCCAATCAACAGGCAGGCGACCAGCGGTAAAGCACTTACCCAACTGAGCGCATACCCAATAGAGAGGGTAGCCACAATCACCGCCACAACGGCCATCATCAGGATGGGCATCCAGTCATCCAGCATCCTGCGTAGATTCATGCCGAGCGTCGCCTGGAAGAGCAACGTTGGCAGGAAAACATAGAGGAACACGTTGGAGCGGATCGGCAGATCAATTATTGCCTGCGCCCCCGGGTTCAGCGCATCAGTCAGGTCTGTGTTGAGAAAGAATGTCGCGCCAAGCCCGATCACTATCCCCAGGATGGCGAGAATAACGCTGAAGGGCAAACGCAATCGAGCGGCCAGTGGCTCCGCCACGCCGATTACAACAAAAAGGGCAGTAATGATGGTCGTAGTGACGACAATATCCATCAGTACGTATTATCTGAGAACTCGAACTAAGGGAATTCACCCTTCCAACAGGATCGGCCTTTTGAGATCAATGCTTTAGCTCACAAACAACCAGATTTTGTAGTTGCGACAAATGTTTGCAATGGCGGGCCGCTAATTGAAACTAGTCTGTGAGTGAACCGCTGAAATATGTTGACCAACGCGCTTTGCAAAGTCCGCTTTCTGTGCGTTGCTGTAACTAGGGCATCTCGCAGCATCGGTCAAAGTGGGCTCGAAACAGCCATTCGCTACAGCTTGCATGAATGTCCGCTCTGCGGACATAGCTGCCGTCCACTTGGCACAAGGCAATAACCGCTCGCAGTCCACAGATGGCACCAAGATTTACTGCGCTAAGTAGGCTCGCGCACAAAACGCAAAGCTGGCCTCAGGCAATTTCTTTGAAATCACAATTGATTTTGCAGCGAATGGCTCGGCAAAAACGCAAAAGATCCAGTGTCAAATTTTGATTCAGCTGCTTTTCTCAATAGTGTTGGAAAGCAGAAAATTATTGATCGCAAGTCGCCAATCATAAGGGTCAAGGTTGCAGAATGAAACTCTCGTATCTCCTTCACGGTCACGTAACCCATCAACTTTACTGGCGATCACATTGCGCTTCGCGGCAAGCGCTTCGTCCAGCACAAGTCCGTAGGCCTCCCAACGCGACGGAATCGCAACGATATCGACGGCTTGATAGGCCTCTGCAGGGTCCTCGGCGTGGCCCCGAAATTCTATGCGCGGGTCACCCTCTGCCAGTGTCTCAAGGTATAAACGCTGACTGCCTTCGCCAAAGATCAACAAACGCGCGCCCGGCGTTCGGGTTAACCGAAAGCCTTGGATCAGGATGTCGAAGCCTTTCTGCTGCTCGAGCCGCCCGATGGCACCAATTGTGGTCTTTGACTTGGGAGGCATCGTGTTGCGCGACAAGTGCTCAAGATCAACGGTCGGAGGAATGACGGTCAGCTTTTCCGAGGCGGCCAGGCGTCTTTCCTTCATCCAGCCCGACTGCGAATGGCTGACCGCGACCACCTGATCGAAGAAGGAATAGATCACCCTCAGCATTGCAAAGAACCGACGTTTGTGTGGGACATTCAGAGTGGTGAATGCCCGGGTGTAACTGTGCTCGACATGGACCAGTCGAGTGTCCAGATGCATTGCGCGAAGCGCCGAGAACGCGGGTAAGCTTCTCCAGCTTGGTACGACGTGGGACACGATGACATCCGCATTCAGTTTGCCCCAAGAAAATGCAGTCCGTTTGACCTTCAACACCTTTTGATCGACCGTTTCGGACAGATCTGATTGCGCCAAAAGATGGTCGAGCATCCGCATCACGCCGCCCGCTGTCGTGTCGTCCACCAGGTGGAGTATCTTTTTCTGTTCCATGATGACGCCTCTCTCAGATCGATTGCAGTTTGGATTTCATTTGTCCCAGCCGGGTGATCGGGCCGGGTCCAAACGTTTTCAACACAAGGGCTGCGGCGAAAGTGCTGAACGTTTTCATAGGTTCCTCAAACACCGGGCGGAGGCTTTCCTGGACGCTGCGTGCAAACAACTCCCAAGCTTTGTCCCGATCGAGGTTGGTGATAGCCCGCCGCGCCAGATAGCGCAGCTGATAAGCACGGGACGAGGGTTCGTGCTGGGCAAAGAATTCAGGGTTCAGCGGGCGCAGCTTCGCGACCATCCTCTCCCACGCCTCTAACTGGCGATCTAAAGCCGCCGAAAGCCCGCCTGCATTGATCCGGTAGTGGGTCAGCAGCCCCGGAACACCTTCGATCTGCCAATCGGTCTTCAACATCAGCCGCATCCAGCATTCGATATCTTCGGACTGCCGGAAGGTCTCATCGAAGACCCAATCCCGCTCGGTTTCAAAGCTCGGGCGGTAGGCCAAAGCCTCCAGCACTGTCTTTCGAATAACGGCCGCCGATCCGTTGCCGATCGGGTTGCGGTTCAGAACATGTGCTGCAGTCACATTCTTCAGGCGGGGTGCTTGTTTGATCCCCATCATGCACCCCGCTTCGTCGATCAAGGCACTGCCGGAGTAACTAACCCCCACGTCCGGTTCGGCCTTGAGATGGTGAACATGAGCCGCCAGCTTCTCGGGCATCCACAGATCGTCGGCGTCGCAAAAGCCGATTAATGTACCCCGCGCGGCAGCGATGCCAGTATTTCTTGCCCCCGCCAGCCCACGATTGGCTTGCCCGACAAGTCGTACGCGTGTGTCGCCTTGGTGCGCGCGAGCAATCTCGGAGGTCGCGTCCTGCGATCCATCGTCGACGATGATGATTTCGAAATCGTCATAGGTCTGCGCCTGCAGTGAGGCGAGCGTTTCGGCCAAGGTTGCTTCGGCATTGTAGGCGGGTACGACGATGGATGCTGTGGGCATGGTGATCTCCTTCAGAATTCTTAAGAAAACAACGCGCTTTTGATCGCTTGGGGTAGGATCGGGGCCAGCGCGGCCCCTGCGGCGGTAGGCAGTCCTCGGCGCAGGGGCAGCAGAAAACTGCGCGCATGCAGGCTCAAGCCTTTGCGTGTGTAAGACAGCGCCTGACCCTGATGCCCCAACCGCAACGCCCGGCGGGCGAGATAGCGCAGATAGACGGCCTCGGACGACCGTGACGGGAACACGCCATATGATGCGGCTGTTTTGACCGCGTAGGCCCGCCCAGCGCGCATGGCGGCCAAATCCGAGGACAAGCCCCGGGCGCTGGTGCGATACCAGACCTGAAATTGATCCACCCCTTTGATGGTGAACCCTTCGCCTGCGAGGCGGATCAACAGATCCAAGTCTTCGTTATGCACCGTTCTCGCGTCCAACCCGCCAACGGCGTTAAAGACCTCGCGACGGATTGAAAGGTTGGACATGGTGCAGACCGGGTTCTCAGCCAACAGGTCCGGAATGGTCAGTGGTGCGTTAGGAACCCTCGAGCATGTCTGAGAATCTCCGAGCTGATCGGCGAAGAACCTGATCTGCCCAAAAACCGCATCCGTCGAAGAGGATTGGAAGGCTTCGTTCAGCTGCGCCAGCTTGTCCTTGTGCCACAGATCGTCTGCATCGCAGAACGCCAGCATGTCTCCCTTGGCCAGTTCGGCCCCATAGTTGCGGGCGGCACTTGGGCCATCTAAGGGGCTGCTTGCGATCCGGATACGGTGGTCTTGGGCAATGTGATTCAGCACAATGGACAGGCACGCCTTCGAGGGACGATCGCCGACGCAGATCGCCTCCCATTCCGTGAAGCTCTGCGCGCGAATGCTGGTCAGCGTGTCAGCAATTGTGTCCGCATCGGTGTGAAACGGCACGATGATGGTAAAGCGGGTCATTGGAAGCCGAACCTCTCTGTTGTCTTTTGATCCCGAGGCAGCAGAACCCAAGAGGCGATCAACATGAGGGCAGCACTGGTCGTCAGGTATCCCATCGCCACCGGCATCAGCCCGAACGGCGCCATGATCGCGGTGTTGAGGATTAATGCGAATGCAAGGGCCGTGCTGACTCGTAGCTCGGTGATCGCGCGGTTCTCGGACCGCAGCCAGCCGGCCACGGCGGACCAGATAACGCTGGGCAATGCGGCAAGGCACAAGACCGAGACCACCGGTGAAATCTGCTGCCACTCAGCACCCAGCAGCAGCGGCACGTAGATCGGTGCAAGCGCGGCTTGCAGCAAAACCAACGGGCTCAGCACCAAGAGGGACGTGCCGAGCCCATGACGCAGCGCCTTGGTTTTGTCCTGGGCTGCGCAAAGATGTGGGAAAAGAACGACTGAAAAGGCCTGCGTGAACGATGACGCCAAGCCGAGCCCAGCGTTGAAAGCCATGAAGTAGATGCCAAGGCTCTCGGCCCCCAACATCGCGCCAACCACAAGCTTGTCGGCCTGCAAACGCAGAACTTTGACAACCTCAACCCCCAGAACAGCCCAGCCAAAGTCAACAAAGGGGCGAAGGGCGGCAAACCCGCGCGGCGCGTGTGATGCCCAGGGACGTAGACGGCGCATCAGGACCAGCCAAATCGGGGCGGCCAGCAATCGGGGCAGCACCAAAGCCAGCGGCGAGGCCCAGAGCAGCGCCAGTAACGCGGCCATAGCATTTGCGCCAACCACCTGCCCTCCGGCAACAGCGGCTGTCTTTTGTAGCTTGCCCTCACGCATCGCAAGCGCGGCCTGCACCAGACCCGCGGGCATGAACAGGTACTCTCCGGCCAGAATTGCAAGCAGCCGCGCCAGGGTCTGGTGCCCTATCGCATAGAGGGCAATGGCGATGGTCACCTGCAGCAAAAACAGCGCCCCGCACCAGACCCAGAAGATACGATGCGCGGTGTTGCAGCGCTGTTCCAGCTCAGACTGCGGGGCTTGGATGATCCTCTGCCCCACGCCGTTCTCGGTTAGCGCCTTTAGGATATCCCCTGCCGCAAGGGCAGCGGCAGCCAGCCCTATAGCCTCGGGGCTGAGAGTGCGGGCCACAACCACGACCACCGCAAGACGTGAGGCTTTTGCCGCCACTTCGGACACCGCATAGGCTAAAAGGTGCCGCAGGAAACTGGAATTTACCAATCGCTGAGTCATATCGCCAAGTGTCCAAAAACAGTGTTGGGATCAGTTCTAATTGGCAGCGACATCCCTGTCCCAGACGCGGGCGGACAGCCAGACGAACCATCGGGCGAGCGACCTATCCGATTGGGATAAACGGCAATCCCGATGCCGGTCTGACACACATCGAGACACTGCTGTAGCTGTGGATGCAGTTCAGGAGAGTTCAAAATGAAACGACATTTCAAAGTTTTGGTTTTAGGGGCCGTCAGCGCGATTGCTCTATTGGGTTGCAGCAGCATGAAGACCCCGCGCAACATCGAACCCGTCGCAAAAGGCGAAAGCTATCAGGCCCAGTACCGTGCCCCATCACGGCGCCGGGCAAATGCGCCGTTGCTGCAAGCGGAACACTTGAACGGGCGCGCCTGTATGCCTCCGACCGGGGATCAGGGCACAGACGCCTTTGCCAAATGGTCTAAACCCGCGCTTAGCCCTTTGCTGGGCGAGAAACTTTCGCGCAATGATATGGTGCAGATCACCATCGACGGGGATGAGCTTCTCAGCGACACCTATGTTGTGTCCCGCGATGGCGACCTGAAGCTGCCGTACCTGCCGCCGGTGCGCGCGCAGGGCAGAACGACCGAGCAGGTCGAGCGGGACGTGGCCCGGGTTCTGGTAGCCGCACAGTTCTACGACAGTACCCCGCGCGTCACGGCGCGCATCAGCGATTTCGCCTCGGTCACTGTCGGCGTGAAAGGCGCGGTGTTTGAACCCCATTCGGTCGAGATCGGAGGCATCCCCGGCGACGCACTGGATCGAGGGCGTCAGGGCGTGCTGGGTGCCTCGACCGAGGCGCGCAACCTCTCGGTCGCCATTCGCGCTTCCGGAGGTGTGCGCCCGGATGCGGATCTGTCAGCAGTTGAGCTGCACCGGCAGGGCACGATCTACCGGATGGACCTGCGCGGGGTGTTCGAAGGCTCGGATCCGACCGACATCATGCTGCTGACCGGGGATCAGATCGTGGTCAACAGCCGAGGGTGTTTTCAGGATGATTTGATGCGTCCCAGCCCGATCAGCCCGCCCGGCGTAACGCTTTATATGTCCAATCTCACGCAACCTGCCACCGGCAACGCAGAGTCGGCCATTGGACGAGACGTGCGTGAGGTACCCTATGGCACGCGCTACCTGCAGGCCGTAGTCGATACCAATTGCGTCGGTGGGGCCAAGACCACCAATGCCAATCGCAGCGCGGTCCTGTTCACCCGCAACCCGATGACCGGGAACTCGATCGTTATTGAACGCAATATCGAAAAGCTGCTGCGACGTGGGGATCGCGATGACTATGACCCCTATGTTCTGCCAGGAGATGCGATTGCATGCTACGACAGTAAGGTTACCGGCCTGACCGAGGTCGCCCGCGCAGTTGGCATCGTCGGCGCAGCGGCGCTGCTGGCGCCCTAAGTCAATCCCAAGCGGGCGATGATTTCGCCCGCTCCCAAGCAGTGGAGACTGCAGCGAGTTTGTTAGTGATGTCTTTGTGTTCTTTGGCTGCAGTCTCTACCGCAACTAACGCCTCTCTAAACTCTTCCACGCCGAAGGTTGCTGCACTCCCAGCCAGTTTGTGACAGGCCTGAGCTATTTGACTTAAATCTGTCTGGTCAAATGCCCCGGTTTCTAGCTGTTCAACCAATTCATCCCCTTCGGCAATGAACTTGGCATGCAGGCGGGCAAAGACTTCAGGGCCGAGGCTGCCTTTCAACTCCGCTAACGGATCTGGCTGCGCATGCTCCGAAATCTGCCCGTCGGTGCGCGTGACCACCGAAAGCGCCCTGCGCAGGGCATTCAGCGAAATCGGTTTTCCAATGAAAGCCGTCATACCGGCGGCGCGAAAGGTCTCAACCGCATCTGGCAGGACATTGGCCGACACAGCGATAATCGGCACATCGGTCGACTGCCCTTGACCGCCACGAATATGGTGTGCAGCGGTTGGTCCATCCATCACCGGCATGCTGATATCCATCAGGATCGCGTCGAACCGCTGACTGCTGGCCTTGTCGACGCCGACCTGCCCATTTTCCGCTGTCGTTACACAATGACCGTCCAGCGCCAGCATGTTGCAGATGACCTCGAGGTTGATCTCGTTGTCTTCGACCACCAACAAGTTCAGAGGGCGAACGGTCTCGGTATTGATCAGAGCAGCTTCTAGCAGTTGGTCGCGCGCCGACGGCTGCAACGGTATCCGCAGCCAGAAAACACTGCCTTCGCCCAATGTGCTTTCCGCCCCGACCTCACCGCCCATAGTCTGCGCGAACCTACGGGCAATTCCCAGGCCAAGCCCGGTTCCTCCGAACCTGCGACCGATAGAGGGATCGCTGGTGTAGAAGTCATCAAAAATGGCGTCGATCTCATCATCGGCGATGCCAGCCCCGGTATCGATCACACGCACTTCGTATACATGTGCCTTACCCTGATCTTCAGGTTCACATCTTTCGACCTCAATAGAGACACGGCCATTTTCGGTAAACTTGATCGCATTACCCACGAGGTTCAGCAGAATTTGCCGCAACCTTTGCGCATCAGTCGCGACATGCGGATAGGCTCCACCCACCCATTGCCAAGAGATTGAGTTGCCGCGCGAGGCCGCATTGCCGCTTTGACCATCCACTAGGTCCTGCAGCATCGCGTTCAGGTCGGTTGGCTCGTGCGCGACTGACAGCTTGCCGGCCTCGAACCGAGCAATATCCAGCACCGCATCCACATGGCTTTGCAGAACCTGGCCCGAGATCTCCATGTTGCGGACAAACTGAGACTGCTGTTTGGTCGTGCGCGTATTCTTGAGAAGGGTGAGGTTGCCCAGCAGCCCGTTCAACGGGGTTCTGATCTCATGGCTCATAACAGTCAGAAAATCCGACTTGGCCTTTTCCCCGGCAAGCGCACGGTCGCGGGCCGAGACAAGCTCTTTTTGATCCGCAACGCTTTGTGAGATATCGCGGACGAAACCGATGACGATTTCCTCATCCCCGGCCTGGGCGGATTGCAACGCGAGTTCAACGGGAAAGACATCCCCATTCTTGCGCATCGCCTCAAGTTGGACGCGACCCTTGCCAACGACGTGACGGTCGCCTCCGCTCTGCATCCGCTCCATGCCTTGGTTGTGGGCCTCGCGTAAATGCGAAGGCACAATCAATTCACCGATCGAATGCCCTTTGGCCTCTGCCTCGGAATACCCGAAAATCGATTGTGCAGCCGCGTTGAACTCCAGCACCGTGCCGGCGGCGTTCACCACGATCACGGCATCCAATGAGGTCGACAGGATTGTATTCATGCGTTGGTTTGCCTGCTGAATCGCCTGCCCCCGCCGATCAGCTTTGCGGTTGACCACCAAGAGGTAGGAGCTGACCGCAGTCAGCGTCAAAAACAACCCACCGGACAAAACGGCCAGTTGAAACAGGCTGAGCGCGGTTTCCTCACGGCGATGATCCGACTGGCTTGCAAAGTACGAGATCGCCGAGACCGAAAGCTCTCGCACCTTTGGAGCGATCCCCTGCGCGCCGTCATAGAGATCCGGCAGCCCCGCAATGAGCCCAGGATCCCCAGCGTCGATTGTAGGCACTGAGGCCTCCAGGTAGGCGGAGACGTTACTCAGAGGTTCAGTGAATTTCGGGTCACTTCGCAGCGTTTCAAACAGACGCGAGGTGTTCAGAATATCGATACGGCTGTAAAAAAGATCGAAACGGCGGCGGATAAGGTCCAGGTTTTCAGTGCTTGCCTCTGCATCCGATTCACCAGCCTCTAGCGCGTTGAGGTAGAACAGGAACTCGACCTCGACCTGTGTCAGCGTCCATTGCACGTTGTCTGTCCGGGCCGACTGCCGGTCGCGCAGATCGGATATTACCTTGACGGACAGCAACACGACCAAAGCTAGGGCACCCAGAACGGCGATGCCGATGAGCCCGAAAGCCCACCGGCGACGCGAGTGGTTTTGGAAATTTCTTGTCAATGTCTGGCCCGCATCGCCCACTTCATACTGTATTGTAACCCCACGCTATTTAACGATTTCCAACCTGTCGAGTTGCCAAATGCTGCGAGAGTAAATCACCTCGGTCTGGTACTTGGTGTCACTGTCGTATGGATATACGATCCATAGCGGACCTTTCTGCCGCCGTGACATCGCCGCACCGTCCATCTCATAGGCGACAATCGGGTCCTGTTCCGAGATCGACTCCACAGGGATCTCAACCGCGTAGTCGTTGATCCCCGTTGCCCGGATTGTCTCGCCTTCTGCTCCGATCCGTTCCAGCAAGACAGACAGGGGAACGCCGACAAAGCTGGTCTCGCCTTCAGTCCAGATCGTCGAGGTTTCAAAGCTGCGTTGCGGCAGCGCCTGCAACATTTCCATATCGAACTGCGCCGCCCCGTCGGGCCTGGTCTGCGCGATGTTGCCTGAAATGGTCAGAATTACCTCTCCTGACGGAGCCGCCAAGTCTTCGGCGTGCGCAAACGTCAGGCAAAAGGTGAACGCCGCTGTGAGGATCGCAAAAAACAGACGCATTTTAGTCTCCATTTCTTTGACCGTAAGAAACCAGAAAGAGGTCCACAGCGACAGATGGGCATGGGGATACGCACCTATCCGAACGGATAGGTGCCTCGGTCTCATGCAGCAGCAGACAGGAGGTTCATGCGCTGACGCAACATGGATTTGAACCCGTCCCGCAGCTCGGCACGTTCCAACGCAAAAACGGTGGTTGCCTCAAGGTATCCGGCGACCGATCCACAATCGAAACGCTCTCCCTGAAAGGCGAAGCCGTGGCATCCGGTCCTTTTGATATCGGCCGCGATCGCATCGGTCAGTTGGATTTCGTTGCCTGCGCCAGGTGCCAAACCTTCCAGCTGATCGAAGATCGACGGGTGAAGAAGATACCGCCCGACAATGCCAAACTCGGACGGTGCCTCATCGGCGGATGGCTTTTCAACCAACCCTTTCAGATGTTGCACCTGCCCTTTGCTATGCTCGATATCGACCACGCCGTAGGCACTGATCCGGTCGAATGGAACCTCTTCGGTCGCGATCATGTGGCTGCCTTCAAAGTTCTGGACCATTTGCACCAGGACTAGGCGCTGCGCGTGGATCACATCATCCGGCAGGATCACCGCGAAGGGTTCATCACCTACAAAGTCTCGCGCCAGAGAGACTGCGTGGCCCAGACCGCGCGGGCTCTCTTGTTGGATAAAGCTGTATGTCTCATCCTCAAGGTTCGTGCTGCGCAAACGGTTCAGCAGGGTGGTTTTGCCGCCATCCTTGAGTTTGCGCTCAAGCCCCGAGTTCCGCCCGAAATACGTCTCCAGCGCGGATTGGCCGGTTGAGGTGATGAAGATGAATTCATCAATCCCTGCGGCACGGGCCTCGTCCACTGCATATTGGATCAAAGGGCGGTCGATCAGCGGCAACATCTCCTTGGTCACCGATTTGGTGGCGGGCAGAAACCTTGTGCCCAGACCCGCGACCGGGAAAACAGCTTTGCGAATACGTGTCATATTAATGCTCCTAGGGTTGATCAGTAAGCGCCGCGCCCCGACACGACGGCACGTGCGGTCAATGCGATGAGGAAGAGGTTCAGAAGGGGCGAGCGGGAGCGAACATAGGCTGTATCCAGTTCGATCATGCGGTCGAAGCCGATGCCCGCGCGGCCCGAAACCTGCCACAGGCCAGTGATACCGGGACGAACCTGCAGGCGCTCCAGCGCTTGGTCAGGATATGCGGCAACCTCTTCGGGCAAAGCCGGGCGCGGTCCGACCAGCGACATTTCCCCTTTCAGCACGTTGAAGATTTGCGGCAGTTCATCCAGAGAGAACCGACGCAGAACCTTCCCAACGCGGGTGATGCGTGGATCATTTTTGACTTTGAAGCACACGCCCTCACGATCCGAATGGTTGAGCAGATCCGCACGCCGCGCTTCTGCGTCTTGCGTCATCGAGCGGAACTTGTACATCGCGAAGGGCACCCCGTTTCGACCGATACGTGTCTGCCGAAAAAAGGCGGGGCCGCGACTGTCCAATCGCACCAATGCGGCGATTGCGGCCATGGGCAGGGCCAGAAGAGACAGCGCGACCACCGCCAAAGTGAGGTCCAGCAGGCGACATGCTGAGACCTTGGGGACAGAATTGTGCGCGGCACGCCCGAGGAATTCGAAATTGCCCATTAGATATCTGCGGGCCATGCGGCGGGGCTCCATCGCCAACCGCCATGCCCACTCCATTCGGGCGTGCCGAACGATGCGCGGTGCCCGACGTACATTGCCGGCCAGGAAGTCGAACAAAGCCCCCACGCCCAGCACGATGCGAGGGTCAAGCCGGTGGCGGTTCCGCGTTATCCACAGCTCCTGCAGTGGGACGCCCATTGCGACCAACAGGATGTCTGCGCCAGATTGGTTGATATCGTCGATCGCCTCATCAACCCGCACGGCCTCTTCAAATCCATCGCGCGTGCCAGCCACGGCCAAATCGGGGATCATGTGCTGCAACCGCGCCGCCGCTGCCTGAGCTGTTCCGGGACGTCCCCCCAACAGGTAGACCGACTGCCCAAGACGCGCGGCCCGTTTCAGCAGCTTGGGCACAAAATCAGTGCCGTTCAGATTCTCGGCCAGCTGGACACCTTGCAACTTTGCCGCGACCTCCACCCCAATTCCGTCAGGTAGGATCATATCTGCCCGGGCCAAAGCTGCTCGATATGTATGGTTGCGAGCCCTTATATTTGCGCAATGTGCATTCAGGAAAAACACAGTCCGGTGGGTCCCATCCAGCAGTTTTGAGATCACCTGTCCGGATCGGGCGTTCACAACTGGCAGACCCAAAATCTCAGGCTTTTCCAAAGTTGGTATGGGTGTTGGCTGCGCGCCTTTATGCATATCTTGGACTGACAGGAACTGCATGGAACTCTCCGATCAACGATGACAATCTGTGGCTTCAGACTGCCAATGAGACCCTGCAACCGATAGGCGAGCATCCGGAGAGAGATCGGAGAATAGGTCTATTCAAACGACCCCGCAGCACATAGCGTGGTGAAAACGGCCCGCTGACCTATCCGATTGGATATTCACCTGTCCGTCAGGAAGGCTTCATGCCATGGGTTCAATGTTTTACTAATGCATTTGGGTGTGGTTGGGGGCAGACGGAGATTTGAGATGAAAGTTCTTATTGCTGACGACCACGACCTTATTTTGGATACGCTCGTTGCCTTCATAGATGCAGCAGGCGGAATCGAGGTGGAGACCGCGCCGGATTTCCCAGCCGCGAAAACTTTGATTGAGAACGACGGAGCCTTTGATCTGGTTCTTCTGGACCTGAACATGCCCGGCATGAACGGATTGGCCGGACTTGAAACCTGCATCGCTTTGGACGGTGCCCAGCATGTGGCCCTGTTTACCGGCGACGCCTCGCGTGATCTGGCGCAACGCGCGCTAGAGCTTGGTGCAGCCGGTTTCGTCCCAAAAACTTTACCGGCTAAATCTCTGGTCAACGCGATCCGCTTTATGGCGATGGGGGAACAATACCTGCCTGCGGGTTTCATGAACGCAGAGCAGCCGGAAGACTCCCACCCCATGGCTCAAAAACTGACAGAGCGTGAGCGGCAAGTTCTGAAAGGGCTGACTGAGGGCAAATCCAACAAGGAAATCGCTCGTGATCTGGATCTGTCAGAGCCAACGATCAAACTGCATATGAAGACTTTGTACCGAAAAGTTGGTGTCAGCAATCGAACGCAGGCCGCCCTGGCCGCGCGCGAGGCTGGGTTGTTCTAGGCCTAACTATCCGAAGGGATAGGGGACGCTCCCAATCCCCTCGGCCCCTAGCCTGCTGAGCGAATGATCAGCAATCAGATGCGGTGTATCACCCTTGTAAGAAAGGGTTTTTCCATGCCGCAACAGATTTCGAACTCCTCTGAGTCCACGCGCGACATGCAATTTCTGCATTGGGTGCGCATTTCCCGATCCAATTTCAGAACGCTCGGGTGGCGCCGCATCGTAAAGGGCGGGCGCCTTAGCGATGTAGGCCGCCTGCCTCGTTACGTGGCATTATACCTTCTTGGGGCGAGTTGCATCTGGGCCCCGATCAGCGGCTATTTGGCGACCGCGCCTGTCAAATACACCTCTCACGCATCATTAATCCTGCCAGGATCTGGCGCTTCGGCATCGGTCAATCTGGCCAATATCGGTCAGGCATCCTCGTACGCGAATTCCGCCTTTGCCAACGGGTCAATCAGCCCGACCGAGACGTATAAACGTTTGTTGTCGGCCGACCGTATACTCGACGCGGCAGCCAAGGCGGTAGAGGCTGACCGGGACGCGTTTGGAAAGCCGCGGGTGCAACTGGTCGATCAAACCAGCCTGATCCATATCGAGCTTCAGGCGGCCTCTTCGGCAGACGCTCAGCAATATGGAGACGCCTTGGTGGCCGCCTTTTTCGCTGAGATTGACGCCCTGCGCGCCGATGAAATTGCCACCCGTGAGGCCAGCAATACCGGCGCGATCGAAGACTACACGAGCGCAATTCAGGCCACGCGGGCCGAGATCAAACAGCTGCAATCGCAAAGCGGTCTGATATCAGTCGCGCAATACCAAGAGCAGGTCGCCGCTAATGACCGTGCAAAGCAGGAGCTCCGAACGCAGGAGAGCGAGCTGGCACGCCAATCGGAACGTGTCGCCGCGCTTCAAGTCGCGTTGAATCTGCCCTCCGACGCAGCGGCGGCAACGCTGAAACTCTATGCTGATGCGCAGTACCTATCGTTGCTTGCGGATGTGTCGGTGGGGGCTGCAAAGCTGGCGCAAGCCGACGCGACCTACGGATCGCGCCACCCAATCTATGTGAATGCCCAAAACGAATATGAAGGGGCGCGTTCGGTTGCTTTAAAACGCGCGGCGCAGGTGACTGGTCTTGAGGTCGAGCAGCTCGGTGGACTGGATCGCGCGCCGGAAGGGCAACGGGCGCAGTTGCTCAGCGAGTTGGTGCGCGAAGATGCCTTGCGCGCCGGATTGGAAGAGCATGTCGCGACACAGCGCGCGCAAGTTCGTTTGGAAACCCTGCGCCTGTCAGACCTCGCCCCTATCGCCGCTGAATTGGAGGACCGGCAGAGAGATTTCGCCGTGGCAGAAGCCGTGTTCGCCTCTGCCATCGCGCGGTCCGAGTCGAAAAAGACCGATGTCTATGCCTCCTATCCCTTGATCCAAGTGCTGGAGAACCCGTCTCTGCCGACTCGCCCGTCTTCGCCGAACAAGAAGATCTCGATTGCCGCCGGGATCGTTGCAAGCCTTATGCTGCTGATGGGTTTGGTTCTGGCATGGATCCGGAACCCGCTGATCTCAAAGCTGCTGAAAGACCAGAAAGAGGCCGCAGTTTGACGCGTGTGGCCCCTCAAACGCCAGCCGAAAAGATCGTCTGGTGTACGCTGATCTGGACATGGCCGTTCTACGGGCTTGGCGCGCTGTATGTTATCGGTCCGGTGCTAGGTTGGATGTTGGCTACGATAGCCGGGGTGTCACTTTATCTCGGCCCGGTGATCCGTTTGGATATGCGTGCAACGGGCCCTGTACCTGCTCTGGTCTGGATCTGGAGCGTTGGCATGCTGGTGATGCTGGTCTCACTTTGGGCAGGCCATGCGGATTGGAACCTCAGCACCACCAAAACGATCAAATCGAGTATCGGATGGGCAAAGGGTTGGGCGCTGATCCCGTTGTTTATCCTAGCAGGGGCGGTTTTGCCAATACGGCGCGAGGTTTTGGTCAGAGGGCAATGTGTGGTAGGCCTTTGGACCTTGTGCCTTCTGCCGTTGCTCATTGCCGCCCCGTATGCCGGTCTGCCGCATCTGCTGTTTACATCTCCCCTTAAAGCAGTGGGCGGCCCGGGACCTGAATATTTCTCGGTCTACCTGTATACAATCGACCCCGCCAGCGGCACGCCGCGGTGGCAGTTCTTTGCGCCCTGGTCGCCATTCGCAGCCTTGTTGGGTGTCTGCATGGTCCTATTTGCCCTGGAAGAAAAACACAGCAGCTGGAAGGTCATCGGCTTGGCTGCCGGAGTTCTGATGATCCTTATGTCCAAGTCCCGAATGGGTATGGTCGGATTGGTGATCTGCTCGCTGTCACCCCGCCTCTTGCCACTTGTCGCCCGCAGCTTGGGGTGGATTCTATTGTCTGCAGTCACCACCACCGTAGCCGTTTGGGGCGCAGTCTTTGTCGAATTCGGCAACCGAGCCCTTTACAGGTTCAAATCCGCGCGCGCCGATAGTACCCGCGTACGCGAAACTCTGCAGCGTATAGCGTATGAGCGCTGGCAATCGGATGCGATGGTTTTCGGGCACGGCACAGTCAGACCCGGTGCGCATCTTGTTGAGTACATGCCGATCGGCAGCCATCACACCTGGTACGGATTGCTATTCGTGAAAGGGCTGACCGGATTTGCCGCGTTTCTCGTTCCTTTCCTCGGTCATTTAGCAATCGTCACCCTGGACGCCATAAAGTCGGAACGCGGGAGGCTGCCGCTCGGGCTGTTGCTCACAGTTCTCCTGCTGACCTTTGGAGAGAACGTTGAAATCCAAACCTATCTACTCTGGCCGACCTTACTGATGCTCGGATTGCATTTGCGAGAGGTCAAATCAGTATGTCTGGGAAGCTGATACGCCGCTAGGATTGTTGCGACACCAGCGTAGTGTCAGACGTCACTCTTTTGGGTTGGTTCTTCACTGCTGATAGGGGCATTTTGACCTTGTAAAGTGAGTACTTTCACATCGGGCAACCAACGAATTGACCGTGAAATGCTCTTCAGCCCGGCGTTTAGTGGCACTAGTCGCCGACTAGAGCCGGCTGAAAGGAGCCGCCCGTTGTCCCTCTACTCAAAACTCTTCGGCGGCGTTGAGAAGTCCGAGCCGGACCCGTTCTCTTACAAAGGGTTCGAGATCTTCCCCGACCTGATGGCGGAAGGCAGCAAATACCGTCTGTTGGTCCGTTTGGAGAAGACCATCGATGGAGATCGAAAGACCCGTACTTTGATCAGGGCGGACGTGTTTGACAGCCGGAATCAAGTCGAGAGCTTTAGCATTGCAAAGCCGAAGCAAATGATTGGTGAGCAGGACGAAAACGTTTTCGACTTGGCAAGCCGGTAGCTTTAAGCTCGATCTATGATCGGGAGCACTATATGAGCGGCACCGTGCGCGCGCCGCTAGGCATGCTTCTACGTCCAAGATTGAACGGACGGCTTAGGTTATCATTAGTCAACCATTTGTTGGGCAAAGGAGACTGTTTATCCGCCCTGTTGGTTTGTTAGCGGCTTCCGCAAAGCGCGGAAAGCGAACGTTCGCGAAAAACACTAAAAGACAGGTTTGTCCCGCATCGCAGTCAATAATGTACTGCAGAGAGAATGGCTCCTTTGCGGACTTTGCTGACGCCGACGCCCTCCAAGCCTTTTGTAGCCTGCAGCCAAACACCGGCATTGGTTATATTCGCAGTGGTTGGCTGTTGGAAGGCTACGGGGCTGTAGGCATGAAAGCTGAACAAACGAACTGGGTATCCTTACAACTAGGGTT
>NZ_WVRJ01000023.1:0-50032 GCF_013110855.1 Ruegeria sp. HKCCD4884 | reverse complement strand
CCGCGAAGGTGGCCGCACCGTCGGCGCTGGCGTTGTGTCGAAAATCATCGAGTAATCACGGTAGGCCGGGCTTCAGCCCGTCACATCGTTGAACTAAAGAAGGCCGTCCCACAGGGGGCGGCCTTTTTCTTTTCTACCATTTCAAGCTTGTACATCTTGTGCCAACCGGGCGAACACATGAGGCAGAGGCTATTCGTCGAAATGTCTTGCGCCTAATCCAACGGAAACTGTTCAGAACGGGTGACTTGTGCCGAAGCTCGGGGCAAATCAGAAACAGCGCAGTACCACGCACTTCGCGGAGCACTGTTAACCAGCAGCTCGAACGCCAGACCTTGCCACATTGTCGACGTTGGTACAGTGTTCTTCAGATTTGAACGCGCACTCTGCTAACAGGGTCGGAAACTGCGATGATTACACATCTCGAACATGTATTCCTGAATGTTTTCAATATCATTCTACCCGTTCTGATCTGTGCGGGCATAGGATACTGTCTGGCTCTGTTCAAAGAGCCCTTCGACAACAAAGTGATAAACGGGCTGATATCGCGTGTCGGCTTTCCCACGCTTGTTATATCGCATCTTTCAACGGCGCAGATCGAAGCAAACACCTTTCTGACGGTGATGGCCGCAGCGGCGACAATCGTTGCTGGTTTCGCCGCGCTGAGTTTTATTGCCCTCAGAGTGCTAGGATATTCTGTGCCCGTTTTTCTCGGCCCGTTAATGTACGGAAACATCGGGGGCATAGGGTTGCCGGTCACGTTGCTGGCCTTTGGCGGAGAAGGGTTGGCCTATGCAATGGGCTTTGTCGTGGTCATTCTTCTTTGCATGTTTTCCATCGGAATATGGATTCCATCCGGTTCTATTTCGATAAAAAGGCTGATCACTTCTCCGGTAATTTACGCGGCGATCATCGCTTTGGGCGTTGTTTTCACCGGATTCAGCCTGCCACAACCAATAGAGTCGAGTTTCAATATCTTGGGTGGTTTAACGATCCCGCTGCTCCTTTTGACGATGGGGCATACCTTGGCTTCTTTTCAGATAAGAGATGTGCGGCAAGCGGGTGTGTTGACCATTGCTCATTTAGGCATCGCAGTTGTCGTGGCCTTGTTTGCGACTTGGTTATTTGGCTTCACTGGTACTGAGCGCGGCGTCGTTATTCTGTGCTGCTTGATGCCTTCGTCCGTCGCGAACTATCTTTTCGCAGACCAGTACCAGCCCGACAGAGCACCGGACGTGGCGGGATTTATCCTCTTGTCAACCCTGACGACGCTGCTGGTTCTGCCATTGGCTTTGACGTATTGGGTTTAATTCTGGGCGTGGGGGTCTAAGCGCACGGTGAGTGATCTGTTCAAGAGAGTTTGTCCTTACGGATCTTATGTAGAATGCACCTAGGTGTTTCGGTTTTCTGATCCGATTTTGTGAAGCGCCCAGTTTGCACAGATACCCCCTTGCCAAACCGCACCAATCCCACTAATACGCGCGAGTTCTCAACGAGAACATCAAGGCGGGGTGATTCCCGCCTTTTGGGTTCGAAGAGGGTTGGCGATGCGCGTCTGTCCTCCTCTCAACCTCAACGCCTGATAAAAGGCTGTTAATATGCAAAGCCAAAACATCCGTATTCGGCTGAAGGCATTTGACTATCGCGTTCTGGATGCCAGCACGCAAGAGATCGTCAACACTGCCAAGCGGACCGGCGCGAACGTGCGCGGCCCGATCCCGCTGCCGAACAAGATTGAGAAGTTCACGGTTCTCCGTGGCCCTCACGTTGACAAGAAATCCCGCGACCAGTTCGAGATCCGCACGCACAAGCGTCTCTTGGACATCGTTGATCCGACCCCCCAGACCGTTGACGCGCTGATGAAGCTCGACCTCGCTGCTGGTGTGGACGTCGAGATCAAGCTGCAGTCGTAAGATCGGAGGGTATAGATTATGCGCTCTGGTATTATCGCAAAAAAAGTTGGCATGACCCGCCTGTTCATGGAAGACGGCAAGCAGATCCCTGTGACCGTGCTTCACCTGGACAACCTGCAGGTTGTTGCACAGCGCACCGCTGACAAAGACGGCTACACTGCCGTTCAGCTGGGCGCGGGTGCTGCCAAGGCAAAACGCACCTCGAAAGCCATGCGGGGTCACTATGCCGCTGCCAAGGTTGAGCCCAAGCGTAAGCTTGCTGAGTTCCGCGTCTCTGAAGATGGCCTGATCGAAGTGGGTGCTGAGATTTCGGCAGAACACTTCCTGGAAGGTCAGAAGGTTGACGTTTCGGGCACCTCGATCGGTAAAGGCTTTGCCGGTGCGATGAAGCGCCACAACTTCGGTGGTCTGCGCGCCTCGCACGGTGTTTCGATCAGCCACCGTTCGCACGGTTCGACCGGTCAGTGTCAGGATCCGGGCAAGGTGTTCAAAGGTAAGAAGATGGCCGGTCACATGGGTGCTGCCCGTGTCACCACCCAGAACCTGGAAGTTGTCAAAACCGACGCCGACCGGAACCTGGTCTTCATCAAAGGCGCCGTTCCCGGACCGAAATCGGGCTGGGTCACCGTCAAGGACGCCGTGAAGAAGAAAGCACCGGAAGGCCTGCCTTTCCCGGCTGCTGTGAAATCGGCTGCAACCGAAGCACCTGCGGAAGAAGCTCCCGCGGAAGGTGGTGAAGCATGAAACTTGATGTAATCAAACTGGACGGCGGCAAAGCCGGCGACATCGAGCTGAACGCCGATCTGTTCGGTCTCGAGCCGCGTGCGGACATCCTGCACCGTGTGGTCCGTTGGCAGCGCAACAACGCGCAGGCCGGCACCCACAAGGTCAAGACCCGCTCGGAAACCAGCTACTCGACCAAGAAGATCTATCGCCAGAAGGGCACCGGTGGCGCACGCCATGGTGACCGCAACGCGCCGATCTTCCGCAAGGGTGGTATCTACAAGGGCCCGACCCCTCGTTCGCACGGCCACGACCTGCCGAAGAAGTTCCGCAAGCTTGGCCTGCGCCACGCTCTGTCGGCCAAAGCCAAAGCAGGTGAACTGGTTGTGATCGAGAACGCCGAAGCCGAAGGCAAGACCGCCGCACTGGCCAAACAGGTTGCAAACCTGGGCTGGAAACGCGCTCTGGTCATCGACGGCGCGACCGTGAACGAAGGTTTCCTGAAGGCGTCGCGCAACATCGAAGGTCTGGATATCCTGCCGTCGATGGGTGCAAACGTTTATGACATCCTCAAGCGTGACACCCTGGTGCTCACCAAAGCGGCTGTCGAAGCACTGGAGGCTCGTCTGAAATGAGCGCGAAGGCAGAACACTACGACGTGATCCGCAAGCCGATCATCACCGAAAAGTCGACCATGGCGTCCGAAAACGGCGCGGTTGTCTTTGAAGTGGCGATCGACAGCAACAAGCCGCAGATCAAAGAGGCCGTTGAGGCGCTGTTTGGTGTGAAGGTCAAAGCGGTGAACACCACCGTGACCAAAGGCAAGGTCAAGCGGTTCCGCGGCCAGCTGGGTCGCCGGAAAGACGTCAAAAAAGCATATGTGACCCTGGAAGAGGGTAACACAATCGATGTGAGCACCGGTCTTTGATCCGACGCTTACTGCGACTATTTACGGCCTCGGCGGTTCAACCCGCCGGGGCCGATTTCGTTTCGGACCCTGAAATTGAGCGGGCGCAGGTGCGGGAACGGATGCGGGCCTTCAGCACCGAACCTTATTTCCAGATTGCTGACGAAAAGCTGGGGCTTTTGTCGGTTTTCGATGATCTGAAATACGACCGGGCGGATGTGGACATGATCTCTCCGGCGATGCGTCGCCATGTTGTTGGCAAGCTTGGTCCGCTGGGGTTCCGTCAAACCTCCGGCACGGTGTTGGAGCACGTCAAAGCGGACATGCGCGTACATGTTCCAAAGTTCCATGCCCTTGGCGCGTCGCCCTTCGACATCACGCGCTATACGGACAAGCGGGCTCAGGACTATTGTCTGCTGACCCCGACGCAGGTGGCTTGCCAGTTCGTGGACCACTATGCGTTGGACGATGCTGTGCAGCGGATCGAAACGCTTGTTAAGAAGCATCCGATCAACCTGCTCAAACTGGCGGATTATCTGGAAGGCAAACCCAAGCACCGCGCGTTTCGTGAGGTGCTGGGCCATATCAAGCTCAAGCAGAGGGTTGCAGTGGAGTCAGAACCACTCTGCCGTAGGCGGTCTTTGGGGTAGGGTGTCCAGCAGGCCACGGATCGGCGAAACGCATAGTGCGGGACGCCTACGGTTCGAAAGCGACATAGAGCCGGATTTTAGCTTCGTACAGCTGCATTACGATCTACAAGGGGTTCCCCTTGCCGTGACGCGCCTTCTAGCCATTCAGAGAGCAAATGCGTGAGACAAAAAAGGCGCCCTCTGGCGCCTTTGTGTCTTGCTTTCGGTTGTTCGAATTTACGAACAGTAGACATGCTTGTGTGCGATATCCGCGATGTCACAACGACGGATGCCGATGTCATCGAGTTCGCGGTTGCTCAGACGTTGCAGCTCGGAAAACGTGCGCTGGTACTCGGCAGCACGGGCGCGCGCGGCTTTCACGCGCTCGATCATGTCTGTAATCCGTGCGGTAAAGTTCAAGCCTGAATGTGTCAGTGCAGCAGTTGTCATCTTTTTGTTCCTTTCTCAAATCAAGGCGTATTCCTTGACGTTTCCTTTTTGTGTTCCTTGTTTGGACAAGGCTGAGATAAGGTCGAAAGTTATCGCTAACAACGGAAGTTTCGGTCTAGCCGATATGCACCAAGGGAATAACAGCTGGGCGACATGTACGTGACCGTGTGCAGCGCAAAACCTGAGTGTTTCCGCTCGATGTACCCAGAGTGACTTTTTCGTTGCTGGGGTGAATTGACTCTAGCTGCTTAGACTCGACGCAGCCTGAACAATTCGTCTTTCTCCCAAGGGAATCGGATGGTGGTATTGCGCCCCGTCTTCTGAAAAGACCAGCCTTTGAATTTTTCGAAAGGACTCAAGGTATTCTGCGTAGCTCGTTACATCTACTGCCTTGGGCGCGGGCAGGATGTCTCCGAGGGGGCCGTAATAACCAAGCACACTGATCTCCATCTCGGCCTTGCTGTGACCCAGCTGTGCTTCTGCTGCGATATTTGGAATTGACACCTGCGCCCCCAACTCAAACCGGTCGGCATTGACCTCAAGGCGCACAGAAACCCCGACCTCGTATTCTTCACCATCAGTGTCGAGCAAAACGGTAAATGACTTTGCTTCCTGAAAGACGCCGACCCGTTTACCCTTAAACTCGATTCCCAGAAGGCGAGGGAAAAGGGTGGATCGGCCCTCAGCGTCCCAGAAATAAGATCTCGCAACAGTTATGTGCCGGTCCAGCTTTAACCCGTTGGATGCGTTCGCTCCTTGCGTCGTTCGGATGAGTTTTTCTGCTTTTTGATACTTTTCGTCACCGATTCTAAGAATCTCGGATTCGGCAGGTTCGGACACTGTGTCGGTCATCAAAAAACCCCCTGACTATGTGGCCCTAAAGTCTAGCCAAAAAGCCGCAAAAGTCGAGGATTCCCCGCCCTCAGGTGTTTCTGGGCCTGTGGGCGCATGCCTTTGGACTCGGTGTTGTGGTCCTGCAGATTGGTGTTGGCTGGGCGTCCAGGTATCAATGACAAAAAAAACGCCCCTGAATGAAGTCAGGGGCGTTCTTTGAAATTCTCGAAGGTTTCGGGCTTAGCCGCGCTCTTCGACGATCTCGACCAGATGCGGGATCTTGCGGATCATGCCACGAACCGAAGGAGTATCTTCCAGCTCACGGGTTTTGTGCATCTTGTTCAGACCCAGACCGATCAGGGTTGCGCGCTGTTCGGCGGGGCGACGGATCGGGGAACCGATCTGTTTGACGACGATGGTTTTTGCCATGGGTCGCTCTCCTTATGCTTCTGCTTCAGCAGCAGCAGGTGCTTCGTCCCGCTTGGGCAGGATGTCGGCAACTTTTTTGCCACGACGTGCGGCAACCGAACGCGGGCTCTGCTCTTTCTGCAGGCCGTTGATGGTGGCGCGGATCATGTTGTACGGGTTCTGCGAGCCCAGCGACTTGGACACAACGTCCTTGACGCCCAGCATTTCGAACACGGCACGCATCGGACCACCGGCGATGATACCAGTACCTTCAGGTGCGGTGCGCATAACCACTTTACCGGCGCCGTGACGGCCTTCGATGTCGTGGTGCAGGGTCCGACCTTCGCGCAGCTGCACGCGGATCATTTGACGCTTGGCTTGTTCGGTCGCCTTACGGATGGCCTCAGGTACTTCTTTCGCTTTACCTTTGCCAAAGCCGACGCGGCCTTTCTGATCGCCGACAACCACCAGAGCGGCGAAGCCAAAGCGCTTACCACCTTTTACGGTTTTCGACACACGGTTGATTGCGACCAGACGATCTGCAAATTCCGGTGCCTCTTCACGGTCGCGGCCACGGCCCCGACGGTTTTCACGTTCTGCCATTTGGCATCCCTTTTCTCATGTGGCGCTTGTGACGCCGTTTACTTCAATCCAAGTGAGCCCCGACTGTTGCCGAGGCCCCCGGATCATCGGGGCAGCCGCAAAGCTGCCCACAAGTCTTAGATCTTCAGACCACCTTCACGCGCAGCGTCGGCGACAGCCTTCACTTTGCCGTGAAACAGGAAGCCACCACGATCGAAATAGGCCTCTTCGACGCCTGCCTTCTTGGCACGCTCGGCGATGGCCGCGCCCACTTTGGTGGCCGCTTCGACGTTGTTCTTGCCAACAACACCCAGATCTTTTTCCAGGGTCGAGGCCGAAGCCAGGGTCACGCCACGAACGTCGTCGATCAGCTGAACGCTGATGTTCTTGTTCGAACGGTGAACCGACAAGCGTACACGGCCGGCGTTGACTTTGCGAAGTTTGTTCCGAACGCGCAGGCGGCGCTTCAGAAACAGGGTTCTTTTGCTGTTTGCCATTGTTTGCGTCCTTACTTCTTCTTGCCTTCCTTGCGGAAGATGAACTCGCCCTTATAGCGGATGCCCTTGCCTTTGTACGGCTCGGGACGGCGCCACTCGCGGATTTTGGCCGCGGTTTCGCCCACCAGCTGCTGGTCGATACCTTCCACAACGATTTCGGTCTGCTTCGGTGCGGTGATGGTGACACCTTCCGGAGCAGTGAAATCAACATCGTGGCTGTAGCCCAAGTTCAGCTTCAGGGTGTTGCCCTGCATCTGAGCCCGGTAACCAACACCCTGGATCTCCAGCTCTTTTTTGAAGCCTGTGGTCACACCGGTTACCAGGTTGGCAACCATGGTGCGGCTCATGCCCCACTGCTGGCGGGCACGCTTGGACATGCCACGGGGGTCGATCTTGACCACGTTGTCTTCAACCGACAGCGTTACGTCGTCGGTGGCGGTGAAGCTGCGGGTGCCTTTCGGACCTTTCACTTCGATGGTCTGGCCGGACACAGAGGCGGTAACGCCGCTGGGCAGCTCGACCGGTTTTTTACCAATACGAGACATTGCAGACCTCCTTAGAAGACGGTGCAGAGCACTTCGCCGCCAACATTGTTGGAGCGAGCGTTTGCGTCCGACATCACACCTTTCGGAGTGCTGACAATCGACACGCCCAGACCCTGACGGACCTGCGGGATGTCATTGACGCCCATGTATACGCGACGACCGGGTTTCGAGACCCGCTTCAGTTCGCGAATAACAGGGGTGCCTTCGTAGTATTTCAGGCTGATTTCGATGGCCGGATGACCGTTTGCACCGGTCGTCTTTTCATAGCCACGGATGTAGCCTTCGTCCGCCAGCACGTCCAGAACCCAACCGCGCAGCTTGGAAGCCGGGGTGGAAACGGTGGACTTGCCGCGCATTTGCGCGTTGCGGATACGGGTGAGCATATCGCCGATAGGATCATTCATATCTATGTCTCCCTTACCAGCTCGATTTCACCATGCCGGGGATCTGACCAGCAGAACCCAGCTCGCGCAGCGCGATACGGCTGACCTTCAGCTTACGGTAGTAAGCGTGGGGACGACCGGTCAGCTGACAACGGTTGTGAAGACGTGTAGCCGAGCTGTTGCGCGGCAGTTTCGCCAGTTTCAGACGCGCTTTGAAACGCTCTTCCATCGGGCGGCTCTCGTCATTCGCGATTTCTTTCAGCTCGGCACGCTTTGCGGCATATTTGGCCACCAGGCGTTCGCGCTTTTTCTCGCGTTCGATCATTGCTTTTTTAGCCATGTCTCAATCCTCCCGGCGCTTACGCGTTGAAAGGCATGTTGAATGCTTTCAACAGGCTCTTCGCTTCAGCGTCGGTTTTCGCTGTGGTGGTGATTACGATGTCCAGGCCCCAGACTTCGTCGACTTTGTCGAAGTCGATTTCCGGGAACACGATGTGCTCTTTCATGCCCATGGCAAAGTTGCCACGACCATCGAAAGACGGCTTAACACCGCGGAAGTCACGAACGCGCGGCAGCGCGATGGTGATCAGACGATCCAGGAATTCGTACATCCGGTCACCGCGCAGGGTCACTTTCGCACCCAGCGGCATGTCTTCACGGACGCGGAAACCCGCGATCGACTTCTTCGCCTTGGTTGCAACGGCCTGTTGACCAGCAATCGCCGTCAGATCTTCGACAGCAGCTTTTGCTTTCTTCGAGTCTTTGACCGCCTCAGCACCACAACCGATGTTAAGAACGATTTTTTCCAGCTTGGGCAGCTGCATGTCGTTCTTATAGCCGAACTCTTCTTTCAGAGCGGCACGGATGGTTTCAGCGTACTGTGCTTTCAGACGCGGGGTGTAGGTTGCGTTATCAAGCATCGATCACGTCCCCTGTGGTCTTGGCGAAGCGGACCTTCTTGTCACCTTCCATGCGGAAGCCAACGCGGGTTGCTTTGCCGTTCTTGTCCAGCAGCGCCAGGTTCGACAGCTCGATCGGGTTTGCCTGAGGCAGGCGACCACCTTGTGAGGTTTGCGACTGACGGGTGTGGCGGATGGCGATGTTGATGCCATCGACAACGGCTTTACCGGCTTTCGGGTTAACCGAGGAAATGGTTCCCTCTTTTCCCTTGTCCTTGCCGGCCAGCACGACGACCTTGTCGCCTTTGCGGAGTTTAGCAGCCATGATTACAGCACCTCCGGAGCCAGCGAGATGATTTTCATGAAGTTCTTGCCGCGCAGTTCGCGAACAACGGGGCCAAAGATACGGGTACCGACTGGCTCGTTGTTGTTGTTCAGGATGACGGCGGCGTTGCGATCAAAACGGATCGCGGTGCCGTCTTCGCGACGGACTTCTTTGGCGGTGCGTACGACGACGGCCTTACGGACGTCACCTTTCTTTACGCGGCCGCGCGGGATGGCTTCCTTCACCGAGACGACAATGATGTCGCCAACGGAGGCGTATTTACGCTTGGAACCACCCAGGACCTTGATGCACTGAACTCGGCGTGCGCCGGAGTTGTCAGCAACATCCAGATTGGTCTGCATCTGGATCATGTGGTTTCTCCCGACCTGTGGGGGCTGGTCTGATTAGATCCCCCAGGGTTTCGACAAATGAAAAATCCCGGAAGCTTACGCTTCCAGAACTTCCCAACGTTTCGTCTTCGATTTCGGCGCGCATTCGATGATGCGTACGGTGTCGCCGACCTTGAAGGCGTTCTTTTCGTCGTGAGCCCGGTATTTCTTGGACTTACGAACGGTTTTCTGCAGCAGCGGGTGCTTGAAACGGCGTTCAACCGAAACAGTCACGGTCTGCTCATTGGCGTCGCTGGTTACGATTCCGGACAGGATACGCTTGGGCATAGGATTACTCCTCCGATGCCGCGGCAGCGGCCTTTTCGTTCAGAATGGTTTTGACGCGGGCAGCATTGCGGCGGGCCGCTTTGATACCAGCTGTATTTTCCAGCTGACCGGTTGCCTGTTGAAAGCGCAGGTTAAAGCTTTCTTTCTTCAGGTTGGCCAGTTCCTCGCGGAGCTGGTCCGGGGTCTTGTCACGCAGTTCTTGGGCGTTCATCGCCTTTTTCCTTTGCTCAAAACACCAGAAGGCCCCCTTGCAGGGTCACCTTGGACCTGGTGGATGAATGATAGACATGCGAATCCCCCGACTCGGCCGGGGGACTTGCAGGATGCCGCCGTATAAGGGTTTAGGGGGTGGGTGGCAAGGGAAAGTTTGGAGAGAATCTATCGGGTCAAAAAACTGATTGATCGCTACAAATCTTTACACGCATCCAAAACCTGAAAGAACACGTAAAACGTTCCGCCCATTGTTGCTGCCCAAACAACCAATTCAAGCGTTGTGAGGTCGCCTAACCCCCGCAATCCGACCATCTTTAAGGTGCTCTCTCGAAAATTCCAGCCTGTTCGATAGAGCGTCAATAGGAACAACACCAAAGCGCCACTCCAGAATACCGGAGTCGCAACTTCCATTGCATGCCTGATACAGGGGTCAATCCCACTTGTAGTTGAAGCTGACACTGATCCGCTCGTCCTCGGCCATATTCATCGGCACTTCGTGGCGCAGCCAGCTTTCCCACAGTAGGACGTCGCCTACCTGTGGCTTCATATAGATGAACGGCTGCAAATCCCGCCGTCCGCCTTTTAGACGCGTCGGCGCGGCCATCATGCGGCCCGAGCGCGGATCTTCCAGCTTCAACGCGCTCGCCCCTTCGGGCATCGCCACATAGGTCGTGCCTGAAATGACGCTGTGCGGGTGCAGGTGGCTGGAGTGCATACCACCTTCGGGCAGGATGTTGATCCACAGATCCTCCAGCTTCAGCTCTCCTTCGCCGAGATCAAACTCCAGATCCTTGGCAAAGGCCGCCACGTGTTGATCCAGCACTCTCACCAGATCGGCAAAGATCGGGAACCGCCAGGGCAGGTCCGTCAGCGAGGCATAGCTGGTATAGCCGAAATAGCCGTTTTCTTCGCACCAATCCTGTCCGGCCTCGTCATCTTCGGCGATGACAAGGCAAGAATTTTCAAGCTCCTCCGCGTCGATTTTGGGACCAAACTCGGACAAAGCTGCGCGATAGAGACGGGTAACGAAGAGTGATTCAATCTGTGCCATGCGCCCTCTCTTAGACCAGTGATGCGGGGAAGGCGATGGCGGAATTGCGAGGCTCTGCCTCGCGCTCCGAGATATTTTTGGCCAGATGAAGCAGGGATCCATTTTTCATCTGGCTGAAAATACCTCGGGGGAGGCGCGGCTTGCCGCGGCGGGGGCAGCGCCCCAACATAAAACCCCCGCCGGTGTCCCGACGGGGGGTCAATCTTTTAACGAACAGGGCCTGAGCCCCAATCGCTTACCAGTCTTCGCGAACCACGACGCGGGTCTTGATCGGCAGTTTCATCGCAGCCAGGCGCAGGGCCTCGCGAGCGATGTCGTCATTGACGCCGTCGATCTCGAACATCACGCGACCGGGCTTGACCTTGCAAACCCAGCGGTCCACCGAACCCTTACCTTTACCCATACGAACTTCGATCGGCTTTGCAGTGACCGGAGTGTCGGGGAAGATACGGATCCAGACACGACCCTGACGTTTCATGTGACGGGTCATAGCACGACGTGCAGCTTCGATCTGACGCGCGGTGACGCGTTCAGGCTGCAGAGCTTTCAGACCGTAAGTGCCAAAGTTCAGATCAGAGCCGCCTTTGGCTTCACCCTTGATCCGGCCTTTGTGCATCTTGCGGAATTTTGTACGCTTTGGTTGAAGCATCTCAATTCCCCCTTAGCGACGGCCGCCTGCACCGCGAGGTGCCGGACCATCCTGGAGTTCCTGTGCTTTACGGTCACGTGCCTGCGGATCGTGCTCCATGATCTCACCTTTGAAGATCCAGACCTTGATCCCGATGATCCCGTAGGGGGTCATCGCTTCGGCATGTGCGTAATCGATGTCGGCACGCAGGGTGTGCAGAGGCACGCGGCCTTCGCGGTACCACTCGGTCCGTGCGATTTCGGCACCACCCAGACGACCAGCGACGTTCACCCGGATACCCAGGGCGCCCATGCGCATGGCGTTCTGAACGGCACGCTTCATCGCGCGGCGGAACGAGACACGGCGTTCCAGCTGCTGAGCGATCGACTCGGCAACCAGTTGACCATCGAGTTCCGGCTTGCGCACTTCGACGATGTTCAGGTGCAGTTCGCTGTCGGTCATCTTGGCCAGCTTCTTGCGCAGAACTTCGATGTCTGCACCTTTCTTGCCGATGATGACACCCGGACGTGCGGTGTGGATCGTGACGCGGCACTTCTTGTGCGGACGTTCGATGATCACACGTGCAACACCGGCCTGCTTGCACTCTTTGTTGATGAACTCACGGATCTTGATGTCTTCCAGCAGAAGATCACCGTAGTCCTTGGTATCAGCGTACCAGCGGCTGTCCCAGGTGCGGTTGACCTGAAGGCGCATGCCGATCGGATTGACTTTATGTCCCATTAGGCTTGCTCCTCAACTTGACGCACCTTGATGGTGATCTCCGAGAACGGCTTCATGATCTTGCCGAAACGGCCACGGGCACGCGGGCGACCGCGCTTCATGACCAGGTTCTTGCCAACCCATGCTTCGGCGACGATCAGCTCGTCAACGTCCAGGTTGTGGTTGTTTTCGGCATTCGCGATTGCGGACTGCAGGCACTTCTTGACGTCCTGCGCGACACGCTTGTTCGAGAAAGTCAGGTCGGTCAGAGCCTTCTCAACTTTCTTGCCGCGGATCATTTGCGCAACCAGGTTCAGTTTCTGCGGGCTGGTGCGAAGCATGCGCGTTTTCGCCATTGCTTCGTTTTCAGCCACGCGGCGGGGGTTCTTTTCCTTGCCCATGACTTACTTCCGCTTCGCTTTTTTGTCTGCGGCGTGGCCATAATAGGTACGGGTCGGCGAGTACTCACCGAACTTCTGACCAATCATGTCTTCCGAGACGTTGACGGGAATGTGCTTCTGGCCGTTGTACACACCAAAGGTCAGACCCACGAACTGGGGCAGAATGGTGGAACGACGCGACCAGATTTTGATGACTTCGTTGCGGCCCGACTCGCGCGCTGCTTCGGCTTTTTTCAGCACGTAAGCATCGACGAAAGGACCCTTCCAAACAGAGCGAGACATAGATTAACGTCCCTTCTTCTTGGCGTGCCGCGAGCGGATGATCAGCTTCTGGGACGCTTTGTTCTTGTTGCGGGTACGCTTACCCTTGGTGTCCTTACCCCACGGCGTAACCGGTGTACGGCCACCCGAGGTACGACCTTCACCACCACCGTGCGGGTGATCGATCGGGTTCATTGCAACACCACGAACCGACGGACGAACGCCTTTGTGGCGCATACGACCGGCTTTACCGAGGTTTTGGTTGCTGTTGTCGGGGTTGGACACGGCACCGACGGTGGCCATGCATTCCTGACGGACCATGCGCAGCTCGCCCGAGCTCAGACGGATCTGAGCGTAGCCGCCATCGCGACCAACGAACTGAGCGTAAGTACCGGCCGCACGTGCGATCTGACCGCCTTTGCCAGGCTTCATCTCGATGTTGTGGACGATGGTACCAATGGGCATGCCCGAGAACGGCATTGCGTTGCCCGGCTTGATGTCGGCCTTGGCGGATGCCACGACTTTGTCACCAACAGCCAGACGCTGCGGAGCCAGGATATATGCCTGCTCGCCGTCTTCGTATTTTACCAGTGCGATGAATGCGGTCCGGTTCGGGTCATATTCGATCCGCTCGACGGTTGCCGCGACATTAAATTTGTTCCGTTTGAAGTCAACGATCCGGTAGAGACGCTTTGCGCCACCGCCGCGGCGGCGTGAAGTGATCCGTCCGGTGTTGTTCCGGCCGCCCGATTTGGTCAAACCCTCTGTGAGAGACTTGACCGGACGTCCTTTCCAAAGCTCCGAACGGTCGATCAGCACCAGCCCGCGCTGGCCCGGCGTCGTCGGCTTGTACGACTTGAGTGCCATGCTTTCTGTCTTCCGTTTAGCAAGTGCAGGGAGTTTCCCCGCTATGTGATAGGCCCCCGTAGGTGCCAAGGGTATAGGGCCCCGAAGGTCCCCGGTTACAAATATCAGAGGCCCCGGAACGAATCCGAGGCCGCAAGATTGGGTGCGTTTAGCAGTGTTGGGGATGGGTGTCTATAGGGAACTTAGACTGCGTTTGTCACTAGAAGTCTCTTCTAATTTCACCAGCCCACCCTTAGGTTGAATTCTGCTAAACTACAAACCCTTACATTTGTTTGATTGGGATTTTTATGAGCTACGAGGACTACAAGGCCGTAATAACTGAAGACGTGGCACAGCAGATATCGACATTGCGTTGTCAACCGGTGCTCTTTTTCGGGTCAGGTATGTCACGAAGATATTTGGACGCGCCCACTTGGTCGGGATTGCTTGAGAGAATTGCAGACGATTGTCCCCTGATTGACAGAGCATACGCTTACTACGCTCAGTCTTGTACGGCGGAGCCTCAAATTGGCAGCCTTTTTGCCGAAAAATATCGGGACTGGGCTTGGGACACTGGAAGCAACAAGTTTCCTGACACACTATTTGACGCTACTGTCTCTCCTGATGCTTTCTTGAAATATGCAGTTTCCGAAGTAATTCGCGAATACTCAGATGTTGAGATCGACGGCTTCAATCCTCCAATCGCGGATGAGATTAATGCGCTGAAAGAGATCAAACCGCATGCGATACTAACAACAAATTATGACACCTTTCTCGAAAAAGTCTTCCCCGATTACAAAGTGATTGTTGGTCAAACTGCGCTTAAAGGAATGCCTCTAGCAATCGGTGAAATATTCAAGATACATGGCTGTATAGAAGATATTTCTCAAATCGTAATTACGTCTGAAGACTACGAAACTTTTGGGAGAAAAAAGAAGTTCATAGCAGCCAGACTCCTTTCTCTGTTCAACGAGCACCCACTCCTGATTGCGGGCTATAGTGCAAGTGATCCCAACGTACGCGCATTACTTTCAGACATTGATGAAGCATTGGCTTTGCCTGGCTCACTCATCGAGAATATCTACTTCGTGGAATATGATCCTGACGCCGTGACAAAGTCTTCGCTGCCTACTGAGAAACTTATACAGATTGAGGAAAAAAGAAGCGTACGTGTGAAGCTGATAGTCACTTCAGATTTTCAATGGGTTTTTGAAGCATTTAAGTCTCCTGATACTATAAACGCTGTTCCTGCCTCAATGATGCGCGCGATCCTTGCTCGTTCTTACGAACTCGTCCGGACTGACGCACCTCGCAACACTCTTGAAGTCGATTACGATTTTCTTGAGCGCAAATTGGATAACCCGACGGAGTTTGCGAAACTATTTGGAATAACAACTGTTTCAGACGCCTCGATCCTTAGCGCAAAGTACCGGTTTTCATCCACCGAACTCGGCAAAGCTTTGGGAGGCAAATCTTGGCACATAGCTGTCAAGTTGATCGACCAAGTAAAAGCAGAAACAGGTTTCGATATGAAAGCCGGGGACAACAAGTACCATCGGCAACAAAGAGTGAATACATCGATGTTCCATCAATACAGCGACGAGGCCTATGATTTATTGAAACGAGTTCAAGATAGCGGCTATTGCGACCCGGAGTGGCTCAAATAAAAAACTTGCGCTTTCGCGGGGCCACTATCTCTCTCCAAAGACAGGCACGATCAGAGACCGGTGGACACATCAATGGTGCTCCCCTCATACAAGGTCACATGTACTTATTGGCCTCATTCACTTGCTCAACAAAGCGCGGGACAAGGCCGAAGGCCGCCGCGCCAGCGACTGCCCGTCCCGGCGGGCTGGCGCTTTGGGGACGTTTGCGTCTCGCTAGGAATTCGGATGTATCTGGCACCATAAATCGCACTGATCAGCCGTTGCAATGCCATCCCACGGGCAGTCGCGGGCACGGCTCATCGCACTGTACGGGTGGGCGGGGTCAGGGACGGTTTGTCCTTCACCCATACAGCGCCCGCGCCTCGGCGAAGGACAGCAGGCGACGGCTTTGCTCATCCCACAGATGTAGCCGCGCGTTGGCGAGGCTTTCGCGGATGGTCATCCGGTTGCTGTTGGCCAGTTCATCGTGATCGCGCAGCACTTCGGGCAGGCGATAGAACGGAATGCGGCTGTACAGGTGATGCACGTGGTGGATGCCTATATTGGCCGTGAACCACTGCAACACCGACGGCAATATATAATGAGAGCTTCCGTGCAACGCCGCTTCGTGCAGTTGCCAGTTCTCATCTGACTCCCAATGGGTGTCCTCGAACTGGTGCTGCACGTAGAACAACCATACTCCGGCGGCTGCGGCAATCAGGGTTGAGGGCAGGAAGATCAGCAGCATCGGCATCAGGCCGCCAAAATAATAGACCGTCAGTAATATGGCCAGAATGGCGACATTGGTGGCCATGGCGCTGACCCAGAACCTGACGCTGTCTGTCAGGCCCAGCGGAAGGCGGTTCTGAAACAGAAACAGATAGCCGGGGCCAAACACGAACAGGGTGATCGGATTCCGATAGACGCGATACCAGAACCGGTTCATTGGCGTTTTGGCTTGATACTCCGCCACGGTCAGGGTGTGGATGTCGCCCATCCCGCGCTTGCCCAGATTGCCGGAACTGTTGTGATGCGTAGAATGCGTGCGACGCCAGACATCATAAGGTGTCAGGGTCAGAACGCCGATCCCGCGCCCGACCCAGTCGCTGAGAGCCCGGTTTTTAAAGAACGCGCCGTGCCCACAATCATGCTGGATGGCAAACAAGCGCAGCAGAAAGGCCGCATTGAGCACGGAAATCGCAAAGGCCAGCCAATAGCTGACCGACAGCGACATCCAGGACAAAGCCCAAAGCGCGAAGAAAGGAACAATGCTGACGCCCAACTCGAACGCGCTGCGCAGTTGGTCCGGTTCGCGGTATTTGGCAAGCGTTGTGACCCAGTCACGTGCGGCGGTTGTCTTCGGCTTGTCCCGAAGCGAGTGAGAAGGGTGAGTCATGCGCCTGCCAGTCTGGTGTTTTCAGGCATCCCGATAGACTACCACCCCGGCATGGCAAGTGGTTTCTGTCAAAACCGCTGCAATTCGTAGTCAAATAACGGTCAGAAGGCAGTGAGCTTGTCATTTAGGTATCATCTGGAAACCTCGTACAGGGGCTTGTGACCGTACCGCAGGCCAGACGGCAATCTGCAGGCTTGCCAAGCCCCGCCATCGGGCCTATACGCCTGCGGTGGCTTTCCGCCATGAGAATCAAAACCAAGAAATGCCGTGTTTGGCCCATCACGCTTCGGGGGTCATATCCGGCTTAGGAGAAGCGAAATGAAACTGAACGAATTGCGCGACAATCCTGGCGCCGCACCGAAACGCACGCGCGTTGGCCGTGGTCCGGGTTCTGGCAAAGGTAAAATGGGTGGCCGTGGTATCAAAGGCCAGAAATCCCGCTCGGGTGTGGCCATCAACGGCTACGAAGGCGGTCAGATGCCATTGTACCAGCGTCTGCCAAAACGTGGCTTCAGCAAGCCGAACCGCAAAGCATTCGCCGTTGTTAACCTGGGCCTGATCCAGAAGTTTGTCGAAGCCGGCAAGCTGGATGCTTCGGCTGCGATCACCGAAGACGCTCTGGTTGCGTCCGGTCTGGTCCGCCGCAAGCTGGACGGTATCCGCGTTCTGGCCAAAGGCGAAATCAGCGCCAAAGTGAACCTGGAAGTAACCGGTGCTTCGAGGTCTGCCGTTGAGGCAGTCGAAAAAGCGGGCGGTTCACTGAAGGTCACAAAAGCTGCTGCGGCAGAGTAATCGCTTGTGAGCGGGCCAAGACCCGCTTACATAGACCTCAGAGTTTTCCAAGACGCCGTCCGAGCCGGAAAACGGTTCCGGGCGGCGTTTGCATAAGAGAGACCGATTTATGGTATCAGCAGCAGAACAAATGGCAGCCAATACAAGCTGGGCTGCTTTGGGCAAAGCCACCGATCTGCGCAACCGCATCCTGTTCACGCTGGGTTTGTTGATCGTCTATCGTCTGGGCACCTTTATTCCGGTGCCGGGGATCGACGGGCAAGCGCTGCGCGAGTTCATGGAGCAGGCGGGGCAGGGCATCGGCGGCATGGTTTCGATGTTCACCGGCGGGGCGTTGGGGCGGATGGGTATCTTTGCCCTCGGCATCATGCCCTACATCTCGGCCTCGATCATCGTGCAGCTGCTGACATCGATGGTTCCCGCGCTTGAGCAACTCAAGAAAGAGGGCGAGCAGGGCCGCAAGAAGATCAATCAATATACCCGTTTCGGCACCGTGGCGCTGGCCACTGTGCAGGCCTATGGTCTAGCGGTCTCGCTGGAAGCAGGGGATCTGGCGACCGATCCGGGCATGTTCTTCCGTATGTCGACCATGATTACCCTGGTCGGCGGCACCATGTTCCTGATGTGGTTGGGTGAACAGATCACCGCGCGCGGTATCGGCAATGGTATCTCTCTGATCATCTTCGTCGGCATCATCGCCGAGGTTCCGGCCGCGCTGGCGCAGTTCTTTGCCTCGGGACGTTCGGGTGCCATCAGCCCCGCAGTGATCGTTGGCGTGATCGTGATGGTCATCGCTGTGATCACCTTTGTGGTCTTTATGGAGCGCGCGCTGCGCAAGGTTCACATTCAGTATCCGCGTCGTCAGGCCGGTATGAAAGTCTACGAAGGCGGCTCCAGCCACCTGCCGGTCAAAGTGAACCCGGCGGGCGTGATCCCTGCGATCTTTGCCAGCTCACTGCTGCTGCTGCCGGTAACGATCTCAACCTTCTCGGCGGGTGCTGCGAACGGACCGATCATGTCGTGGATGCTGGCCAATTTCGGCCCCGGACAGCCACTGTATCTGTTGTTCTTCGCTTCGATGATCGTGTTCTTTGCGTATTTCTATACGTTCAACGTGTCGTTCAAGCCCGATGACGTGGCGGACAACCTGAAAAAGCAAAACGGTTTTGTGCCGGGTATCCGTCCGGGCAAAAAGACCGCCGAGTATCTGGAATACGTGGTCAACCGCGTTCTGGTTCTGGGCTCGGCCTATCTGGCGGCGGTCTGCCTGTTGCCCGAGATTCTGCGAAACCAGTTCGCTATCCCGTTCTATTTCGGCGGCACCTCGGTTCTGATTATTGTCTCTGTAACCATGGATACAATCCAACAGGTTCAGAGCCATCTGCTGGCGCATCAATACGAAGGGCTGATTGAAAAGTCCCAACTGCGCGGTAAGAGCAAGAAACGCGGCAGGAAGGGACCCGCTCGTCGATGAACATCATTCTTTTGGGCCCCCCGGGGGCAGGCAAGGGCACGCAAGCGCAGCATCTGGTTGAAACCCGCGGCATGGTGCAACTGAGCACCGGCGACATGTTGCGCGAAGCCAAGACCAGCGGAACGGAGATGGGCCAGAAAGTTGCCGAGATCATGGACTCGGGCCAACTGGTCACCGACGAGATCGTGATCGGCCTGATCGAAGAAAAGCTGACGACCGAAAAGGGTGCAGGCTTTATCTTTGATGGCTTCCCGCGCACACTGGCGCAGGCTGACGCTTTGGCGGCTTTGCTGACCAAGATGGGCCAGTCGCTGCACACGGTGATCGAAATGCGCGTCGACGACGAGGTTCTGGTGCAGCGCATCGTGGGCCGCGCTGAAGAGGCGCGCGCGGCGGGCAAGCCGGTGCGGGCGGACGACAACGAAGACAGCGTTCGTATTCGCCTGATGGAGTACTACAAAAAGACCTCTCCACTGATCGGGTACTATCATGCCAAGGGCGACCTGCGCCCGGTCAATGGTCTGGCCAGCATCGAAGAAGTCACCGCCTCGATCGAGGCGATTCTCGGCTGACTTCAGGTTGGGGCTTGACGCCCCTTCCAAAAGCCCATATCGACCCCCATCCCTTAAGGGAATCAAGACCGCATGCGGGATTCGTCCCAAATGCCCCGACCACCTCGAATAATGCTGAACCCTCTGGCCACACTGCCACGGTAAAGCGTTGTGAAAAAAGGTTCTGGAGTTACGGAACCGCAACGAAAAGGAAAGTGACACGTGGCACGTATTGCCGGCGTAAACATCCCGACTGCCAAGCGGGTACCTATCGCCCTCACATATATCACCGGAATCGGCAACACCTCGGCCAAAGCGATCTGCGAAGCCGTGGGCATTGAAGCGACCCGTCGCGTCAACGAACTGTCCGACGCCGAAGTTCTGAAAATCCGCGAATACATCGACGAAAACTTCACCGTCGAAGGTGACCTGCGTCGTGAAGTTCAGATGAACGTCAAGCGCCTGATGGACCTGGGCTGCTACCGCGGTCTGCGTCACCGCCGCAACCTGCCGGTTCGCGGTCAGCGCACCCACACCAACGCTCGTACCCGCAAAGGCCCCGCAAAGGCCATCGCTGGTAAGAAGAAATAAGGGAGGGTCTGACTGATGGCACGTGACAAGACTCGCGTTAAGCGCAAAGAGCGTAAGAACATCGCATCGGGCGTTGCCCATGTGAACTCGACCTTCAACAACACCAAGATCCTGATCTCGGACGTACAGGGCAACGCCATTTCGTGGTCGTCTGCAGGTACCATGGGCTTCAAGGGATCGCGGAAATCGACCCCCTACGCCGCTCAGATGGCTGCAGAAGATGCAGGCAAAAAGGCGCAGGAACATGGCGTCAAGACGCTGGAAGTCGAAGTTCAGGGCCCCGGTTCGGGTCGTGAATCGGCTCTGCGCGCGCTGGCTGCAGTGGGCTTCAACATCACGTCGATCCGCGACGTGACCCCGATTGCTCACAACGGCTGCCGCCCGCCGAAGCGTCGCCGCGTCTAAGCGATTTTGAATTGAGCTGGGGCTGTGTATTTGCACGGCCCCAGCACGTCATTTTGAACCTCGGGCGTCTGCACCTTGTTGGTCATGGGGCGCGGACAGGAATGGAGGGATTACATGATCCACAAGAATTGGGCAGAATTGATCAAGCCGACCCAGCTGGAAGCCAAGCCGGGCAATGATCCCGCACGTCAGGCGACCCTGGTTGCCGAACCGCTGGAGCGTGGCTTTGGTCTGACCCTGGGCAACGCCCTGCGCCGCGTTCTGATGAGCTCGCTGCAAGGTGCTGCCATCACCAGCGTTCAGATCGACAACGTCCTGCACGAGTTTTCCTCGGTCGCGGGCGTTCGTGAAGACGTCACCGATATCATTCTGAACCTCAAGCAGGTTGCCCTGCGCATGGAAGTCGAAGGCCCCAAGCGCCTGTCGATCAATGCCAAAGGCCCGGCAATTGTCACTGCGGGTGACATCAGCGAAAGCGCTGGCATCGAGGTTCTGAACCGCGATCACGTTATCTGTCACCTGGACGATGGCGCCGATCTGTTCATGGAACTGACCGTCAACACCGGCAAAGGCTATGTTTCGGCTGAGAAGAACAAGCCCGAAGACGCACCTATCGGCCTGATCCCGATCGACGCTATCTATTCGCCGGTCAAAAAGGTTGCCTACGACGTTCAGCCGACCCGTGAAGGTCAGGTTCTGGACTATGACAAGCTGACCCTGAAGATCGAAACCGATGGTTCGCTCACACCGGAAGACGCGTTGGCCTTTGCTGCTCGCATCCTGCAGGATCAGCTGTCGATCTTCGTCAACTTCGACGAGCCGGAATCGGCAAGCCGTCAGGACGAGGACGATGGTCTGGAGTTCAACCCGCTGCTGCTGAAGAAAGTGGACGAGCTGGAACTGTCGGTCCGTTCGGCAAACTGCCTGAAGAACGACAACATCGTTTACATCGGCGATCTGATCCAGAAAACCGAAGCCGAGATGCTGCGCACCCCGAACTTCGGCCGCAAATCGCTGAACGAGATCAAAGAAGTGCTGTCCGGCATGGGTCTGCACCTCGGCATGGATGTCGAGGATTGGCCGCCCGACAACATCGAAGATCTGGCCAAGAAATTCGAAGACGCGTTCTAAACGCGTCTTCCCCAATGCCCGGGGTTTCCGGGGACGACATGGGCACTTCCGCCCCAAGGAGAGCCGGTGACACGCATCGCCGACCAGACAAAGCAAAACGCAAGATAGGAATTGAAAAATGCGTCACGCACGTGGTTACCGCCGCCTGAACCGTACTCATGAGCACCGTAAAGCTCTGTTTGCGAACATGGCTGGCTCGCTCATCGAGCATGAGCAAATCAAGACAACTCTGCCCAAGGCAAAAGAACTGCGCCCGATCATCGAAAAGCTGGTCACTCTGGGCAAGCGCGGCGACCTGCACGCCCGCCGTCAGGCCGCAGCACAGCTGAAAGAAGACAAAGACGTCGCGAAGCTGTTCGAAGTTCTGGGCCCCCGCTACGCCGAGCGTCAGGGCGGTTATGTCCGCATCCTGAAAGCTGGCTTCCGCTATGGCGACATGGCCCCGATGGCGATCATCGAATTCGTTGATCGTGACATCGACGCCAAAGGCGCGGCTGACAAAGCCCGCGTTGCCGCCGAAGAGGCCGCAGACGAAGAATAAGAAAGCCCGGCTTTCTGATTTTTTAGCCCCCGCGTCCCTGACGCGGGGGTTTTGTTGTTTTTAGAATCGTGGCGCATGTTCCGAGATTTGTTGCCAGAATCATGAACTTGGGCGATCCTCAAAGAAATTGAAGGATCGCAATATGTTTAGATATCTGATTTTTGCGCCCCTGTTTTGCGCAAGCACTGCGCTTTTCGCGCAGGAAACAACGGATGAAACGACCGAGGCGGCGTCGCAAGAAACAACTGACCTTTTGACCGACGCAGAACTGCAAACTCTGGTCGCGCCGGTTGCCTTGTATCCGGACACTCTGCTCATCCAGATACTTGTCGCCTCGACCCAGCCGCTGGAGATTGTAAAGGCCGAGCGTTTTTTAATCGACAACGCGGACCGAGATCCGGCGGAGCTTGAACCTGAAATCGAGGCCATGGGTTGGGACCCGTCCGTCAGCGTGCTTGCAACAGCGTTCCCTGAAGTCGTTGGGCAAATGGCGACGCATGTCGACTGGACCGAAACGATGGGAACAGCAATGCTGGCCCAGTCTGACGATGTGATGGATGCCGTCCAGGTGATGCGGGATCAGGCAATCGACAGCGGTGCACTGGTGTCCGGCCCGGAACAAACGGTTGAGGTCGAAGAGGATGAGACCGTCGTCATCACACCGACCAACACGGAAACCGTTTATGTTCCCCAATACGACCCCGCGACGGTGTATACCGGGCCATCAACCGGCGACGTGGTGGGGGCCGCTCTGTTGACCTTTGGCACGGTGGCGTTGATTGACGAGATTTTCGACGATGACGATGATTGGTATGGTTATTGGGGGTGCCGAAACTGCGGTGGATGGGGCGGTGGCCCGATCTACAGAAACCCGAATATCGACATAGACGTCGATGGTAACGTCAATATCGGCAACAACATTAATCGCAAAGATGTTGAATGGAAGCCTGATACGAACCGTCAGCAACAAGCGCGGAACAAAATTACCGATCACAAACGCACTGGCGGGGGTGCCGGAACATTGCCAGTTGACCGGCCAAATGGCCGCACAGATGAGTTGCGCGCAAAGCTCAGCCGAGAATCCGGGGCTGCCGACATAAGTCGGGACGGCTCGGGCGCTGCGGCGTTGGCGGCCGGGGCGGGCGCCGGGGCGATTGCAGGTGGTGCACTGGCCAACCGCGGCAATGACAAGCAACTGCCCAAGGTCAATCGGGGGAATGTCGACACTGACAGAGCCGCCGCGAAACAGAAGGCTGTGGACAGAACCAAGCAATCCTCTGGTGCCGCCAAGAAACCGGTTAAAAGCAATGCGAAGACCGCGAAGAAACCTCAGGCCCAAAGGGCTGCAGTTCAGCAGAAAAAACCTGCGGCCAAAGGCAAAGCCATGCAAAAGAAAGCGTCCGGCAAGAGAACCCACAGCGCGTCAAAACGCGGGCACGCGGCCAAGGGAAAGCGGAGGAGATAAGATGCGGAATTTCATAGTTTCTTCTGCCATTCTTTTGGCCACGGCCAGCACAGCGACATCTGAGGGCGCCCGATTCAACAGCCCGCAGGCGGCGTTGGATGCGTTTGTCGGTGCTCTGAAGTCGGATGATCGGGACCAGTTGCTGGACGTGTTTGGGGCTGAAGCCGAAGACTTGCTTGCAACCGGCGACCCCGAAGAAGACCGCGCCAGACGAGAGGAAGTGCTTGGCATGTATGCTGAGGGCTATCGTTTCCAGCCGGACGAGGACGGTGTTGTCGTCTTGCTGGGGGAAGACAGCTGGCCCTTCCCGATTCCGATTTCTCGGGCCGGTGAGGATTGGCACTTTGACCTCGAAGCGGGCATCGAAGAAGTTTCGGCCCGCGAGATCGGGTTGAATGAGCTGGAAGTGCTGGAATTGCTTGATGCTTATGTCGATCTACAGGCGGCATTTCGTTTGGCGGACCATAATGGCGACGGCGTGATGGAATTCGCGCGCAACATCATTTCCGACCCGGGTGTGAAAGATGGTCTGTTCTGGCCCGAGGAAGACAGCTTTGTCGGCGCAGCACTTGCGCGGGCGGTGGCCTCTGGGTGGAGCGACGGCGAAGAGGATTACGAACCTGAACCCTTCCTGGGTTATTACTATACCATCCTTCAGGGGCAGGGGCCCAATGCTCCGGGTGGTGCGTATTCGTACTTTGTCGGCGATCATTTTGTAGCAGGTCATGCGTTGTTGGCCGTTCCTTCCGAGTATGGCGAGACCGGAATTCACTCGTTTCTTGTTGGGGAGAACGGGATTATTTTCGAGGCGGACTTGGGTCCCGACACGCTGGAACGCGCGGAGGGTATCCTAGAATATGACCCAGGCCCTGACTGGGCCCCTGCCGAGTAGAACCCGAACCGTTCGAGCAAGCACACCGAATCGGTGTCGTGTTTTTACAAGTTTCGGTGACTTCAGGTGATGACCTGTGCTTTCTCACAAGCGAACATGCGGAAAGCGTGAGGGGAGGAAGCGATGACCGTGTTTTCTGATTTACCGGCGCAAATCTCCGGTCCATCTGTTTGGACCGGACGGGAAATGGTAGCGCGGCAGAATGAATGGCTGTTGCATCTGAGCCCTGAAGATGTCGCAGACCTTGAGCAAGCCGCGCGCCACTATCTAAGCTTGGGGCAGGATATCGGCGAAATCACCAAAACAGATTTTCCGCTGCGCCGGTTCGACGGCCATCTTGAAACTCTAAAAGACACGCTGATCAACGGTATTGGGTTCGAAGTGATACGGGGCCTGCCGGTCGAGACCTATTCTCAGGAGATGGCCGCCGCGATCTTCTGCGGGGTGGGTGCCCATTTGGGATCGGCGCGATCCCAAAATGCGCAGGGGCATATTCTGGGTCATGTCCGGGACATCGGTGCGGACGCAAGTGACCCGAACACGCGGATCTATCAGACCCACGAGCGGCAGACCTTTCACACAGACAGTGCCGATATCGTGGGGCTTTTGTGTCTTCGGGACGCCAAAGAGGGCGGGGATTCACTGCTGGTCAGTGCCGAAGCCATCTACAACCAGATGCGCGCCGAATGCCCGGACCTGCTGGAGCGATTGTTCGACCCGATAGCAACCGACCGGCGCGGTGAAGTGCCGGAAGGCATGCAGCCCTATATGACTATTCCGCCCTTCAACTGGCATGATGGCAAGCTGACCGTATTCTATCAGCGACAGTACATCGACAGCGCGCAGCGGTTTCCCGAAGCCATGCGCCTGACCCCAGAGCATGTCGCTGCTTTGGACAAGTTCGACTCCTTGTCGAACGACCCAGATCTGTATCTGACCATGCGGTTGCAACCCGGCGATATGCAATTTGTCTACAACCATTCTCAGTTGCATGACAGGACGGGTTTCGTGGACTGGCCTGATCCGGCCGACCGTCGGCATCTTTTTCGCCTATGGCTCTCACCCGACGGAGACCGGGAGTTACCTGACGTGTTCAAGCAGCGTTACGGATCGATCGAAGTGGGCAATCGGGGTGGGATCATTACAAAAGGGACCCGCCTGCACGCGCCGCTGGATTGAGCGCGCCGGACAGGTGCTTGCATTAGCGCGCCCGTAGTCGCATATCCTACGCAGCTTTTGAGGTAGAGGTATCCATGCTTCGCGCGACACTAATCGCTTTGACCTGTGCAGTTTCCACATTTGCGACGGCTGAAACACGCGTGCCGCAATCGCAGGCCGAGATTTCGCTGGGCTTTGCTCCTGTGGTGAAAAAAGCCTCTCCTGCGGTCGTGAATATCTATGCCAAGATCGTGCGGCAGGGGCGCGCCAGCCCGTTCTTTTCGGACCCGTTTTTCAAAGACTTCTTTGGCCGCGGCTTTGGCACGCCACAGCCGCGCGTGCAAAACTCGTTGGGCTCTGGGGTGATCCTGTCCGATGACGGCTATGTCGTGTCTAACTATCACGTGGTTGGATCCGCGACAGAAATCCGGGTTGTTACCACGGACCGACGCGAGTTTTCGGCCACAGTTGTACTGGGTCATGAACAAAGCGACATTGCGATCCTGCGTCTGGAAGAGGCCGAAAACCTGCCGTTCCTAAGCCTGCGGGATTCCGATCAGGTTGAAGTGGGCGAACTGGCTTTGGCCATCGGAAACCCCTTTGGTGTGGGGCAAACCGTGTCCTCGGGTATCATCTCGGGTCTGGCGCGCACGGGAACGGCAACGGGCAACGGTCGCGGGTATTTCATTCAGACGGATGCGGCGATCAACCCGGGTAATTCCGGCGGCGCATTGATCGACGTGAATGGTGATCTGATCGGGATCAACACGTCGATCCTGACGCGGTCCGGTGGTTCCAACGGTATCGGCTTTGCCATCCCGGCAAATTTGGTGGCCGAGTTCCTGAAACAGGCGCAGCAAGGCAATGACAGCTTTGTTAGCCCTTGGGCGGGAATGTCGGGTCAGCACATGAGCGCGGATATCGCGGAATCTTTGGGGCTGGTTATCCCGCTGGGCGTTGTGATCTCGGACCTGCATGACCTCAGCCCGCTGCGCGAGGCGGGGCTGAAGGTGGGCGATGTTGTCACCCATGTAGACGGGGACGAGGTGAACTCCCCCGCTGAAATGAAGTTCCGCATGTCTATTTCGGGTGTGGGGGGAAGCTCGGTTCTGACGCGGCTGCGCGGCGACCAAAGCGATGAGGTCGAGGTGGCCTTGATCAAGGCGCCGGAAACACCCGCTGCCGAAGAAACCGTGCTGGACGATACGACAGTTCTGCCGGGCTTGATCGTGTCCCGGATCAATCCGGCAGTGATCACTAAGCTGGGCCTGCCCCTGTCTCTGACCGGCGTTGTTGTGGTTGATCCGGGCCCTTATGGCGCGCGGGCCGGGTTGCGACCCGGCGATGTGATCGAGACAATCAACGCGGTTGATATTCAGCGCCCTGGTGACGTTGAACGCGCAATGACGAACCCGGGACGCCGCGTGCAGATGGGTCTTCAACGCGAGGGCCGGTCCGTGTCCTTGCGATTCCGGCTGTAACGTATGAGCGATCTGTTCGACACCGGGCCAACCGAACCCGTCGATGCCCCGCACCGCCCTTTGGCAGATCGATTGCGGCCCCAATCACTGGGCGACGTCATCGGTCAGGAGCAGGTGCTGGGGCCGGAAGCTCCGCTGGGTGTGATGCTGGCGGCGGGCAGTCTGTCCAGCCTGATCTTCTGGGGTCCGCCCGGGGTGGGAAAGACGACGATAGCGCGGCTTTTGGCGCAGGAAACCGATCTGCATTTTGTCCAGATCAGTGCGATCTTCACGGGTGTACCTGACCTGAAGAAGGTCTTCGAGGCCGCCAAGATTCGCCGACAGAACGGGCAGGGGACGCTGTTGTTCGTGGACGAGATCCACCGTTTCAACAAGGCGCAGCAAGACGGGTTTCTACCCCATATGGAAGACGGCACCATCTTGTTGGTGGGCGCAACAACCGAGAACCCGTCATTTGAACTGAATGCCGCTGTGCTGAGCCGGTCGCAGGTTCTGGTACTGGAACGCCTCAGCCTTGCCGACCTTGAACGCCTGACGCAGCGTGCCGAGAAAGAGCTGGGCCGCGCATTGCCTTTGACCCCGGCTGCGCGCGATGCGTTGCAGGAAATGGCCGATGGTGATGGGCGGGCGTTGCTGAACCTGATCGAACAAGTCTCGGCCTGGAAAGTGGACGCGCCGCTGGATCCCGATGCATTGTCGACGCGGCTGATGCGGCGGGCTGTGAAATATGACAAGTCGGGTGATGAGCATTACAACCTGATCTCGGCCCTTCATAAATCGGTACGTGGGTCTGACCCGGATGCTGCGCTGTACTGGTTCGCACGAATGCTAACCGGCGGCGAAGACCCGCGCTATCTGGCGCGCCGGATCACGCGGATGGCGGTTGAGGATATCGGTCTGGCGGACCCTCAGGCGCAGGCCATTTGCCTGCAATCGTGGGAAACGTATGAACGGCTGGGGTCTCCCGAAGGAGAATTGGCGCTGGCGCAAGCCTTGGTTTATTTGGCGCTGGCCCCAAAATCCAATGGGGCATATGTGGGCTACAAAGCGGCCATGCGGCTGGCCAAGCAGTCCGGCAGCGAGCCACCGCCCAAACATATCCTGAACGCGCCTACTTCGCTGATGAAGGATCAGGGATATGGTGCGGGTTATTCTTATGACCACGACGCCGAGGATGGGTTTTCCGGTCAGAACTACTTCCCGGAAACCATGAAACGCCCGGTCCTCTATCAGCCGGTCGAACGCGGGTTCGAACGAGAGCTGAAAAAGCGCCTCGATTACTTTGCCAAGCTTCGGACACAGCGCAACAGTTAGTTACGCAGGGTCAGTATTGAACATGCCGCCGCGTCACAGGCGACAGGTTCGCAATTGAACGCTTCCCTTAGGTCAAAACCAGCAAGGGAGGACGGGAAATGCCGGTTTCAATTGAAAAGACCCAAGACGTCTGGACCATTATCCACGACAGGCCGGATGCGCGGAATGCCGTTGACACTGAACACGCTGTGGCTCTGGTTGACGCGTTCCTGAGTTTTGAAGCCAGTTCTGCCAAAGCTGCTGTGTTCTGGGGCAAAGGCGGTAATTTCTGCGCGGGCTGGGATCTGAAACTCGCCGCCACGCTGGCCGATCCTGAACTGCGTGAGGCTTATTTCGACAAGCATACCTTTCCAATAGGTTCAGCCGCTTCGACACTTGGGCCGATGGGACCGTCCCGGCTGGAGCTTTCGAAACCGGTCATCGGCGCGATTGAGGGTGCCGCCGTGGCCGGTGGAATGGAGCTTGCCCTTTGGTGCGACATCCGTGTGATGGCGGAAACGGCATATCTGGGTGTTTATTGTCGCCGCTGGGGGATTACCCTGATGGATGGCGGCTCGGTCCGGTTGCCGCGTTTGGTGGGGCAAGGCAAAGCGCTGGAGATCGCGTTGACGGGCCGGAAAGTCGAGGCTGAGGAGTGTTATCGGATCGGGCTGGCGGAAAAAATTGTCCCGCAGGGTGAAGCGCGTTCTGTAGCTGAAGAAATGGCCCATGAAATCGCACGTTTTCCGCAAGAGGCTGTGCGGGCTGACCGCCGTTCGATCATCGAAACGCGGGGTATGCCGGTGCGCGAGGCGCTCAAGGTGGAGTGGGCCAACGGATTGGAGGCGATCCGTCGTGAAGGAACCTCGGGCGCGGGGCGTTTCCGGGACGGGGCGGGGCGGCACGGGGATTTCTCGAACATCTGATCGCAACGACCAGATACCTTGACTCTTGGTGCATTGCGCGCGACAGACGCCCATGATTTCTGGGACACGGACAAAGGTGCAATCCGGGCGGCTCACCCGCGCGGTGCAAGGGATAATGGCATGAGTGGCGTACAGATGATTACAGTCGCTGAAGGGGATGGCGATCAGCGCGTTGACCGCTGGCTGCGCCGTCTGTTTCCGCATGTCAGTCAGGGCCGCATTGAAAAGATGTGCCGCAAGGGTGAACTGCGTGTCGATGGCAGCCGCGCCAAAGCCTCGACCCGGCTGGAGGTTGGGCAAGTGGTGCGTGTGCCGCCTTTGCCTGACGCGGATCATAAACCGGCTGAGGTCAAACATCGTATCTCGGATGCCGATGCCATGATGATTCAGTCCTGTGTGATCTACCGCGATGATCACATTCTGGCGCTCAACAAGCCGCAGGGCCTGCCGGTTCAGGGCGGCAGCGGGCAGACCCGCCATGTCGACAGCCTGTCCGAAGCTCTGCGGTTCGGCTATGACGAGAACCCGCGCCTGGTCCATCGCCTGGACAAAGATACGACAGGGGTTCTGCTGCTGGCCCGCACGCGTGAGGCCGCCAAGGGTCTGACGGCCGCTTTCCGCCACCGCGACACACGCAAGATTTATTGGGCACTGGTTGCCGGTGTTCCGACTCCCTACCTGGGTGAGATCAAGACGGGTCTTGTCAAAGCACCGGGTCATGGCAAGCACGGCGAAGGCGAAAAGATGATCCCCGTGCATATGAACGAGATCGACAGCACGCCGGGCGCCAAACGCGCGCATACGCATTACGCGACTCTCTACCGTGTCGCCGGCCGTGCTGCATGGGTTGCAATGGAGCCGATCACCGGACGTACGCATCAGCTGCGGGCCCACATGGCTGCGATAGGGCATCCGATTATCGGGGATGGTAAATACGGCGGCTCGGGTCAGGAAAACCTTGGCGACGGCTGGGGCGCTCAACTGGGCGGGATCATTAGTAAAAAGCTTCACCTACACGCCCGGCGACTGTCGTTTCAACACCCGATGACCCGCAAGCCTGTGACAGTCACGGCACCTTTGCCGAATCATATGAAGCACAGCTGGGATACGTTCGGGTGGACCGAAGATCTGGCTGCTGACGATCCGTTTGAGGATCTGCAATGAGCGCACCTTTGCGGCTGGTTCTGTTTGATGTCGACGGCACATTGGTCGACAGTCAGGGCAGTATCGTTCACTCCATGACAACCAGCTTTCAGGCGGCTTCGGTGCCTGTCCCGTCGCGCGACGCGATCCTTTCGATTGTTGGTCTGTCCTTGCCACACGCCATTGCGCGACTGGCACCGGATCAACCATCCTTGGTCCAGAGTGATCTGGTCGAAGGGTACAAAGAGGCTTACCACGCACATCGGCTGGATCTGGGGGCGGCCAGTTCACCGCTTTATCCCGGCGCACGTGAGGCGATTGAAGCGTTACACGCAGTGCCCGAAGTGCTTTTGGGAGTAGCCACCGGAAAATCGCAGCGCGGTCTTGATGCGTTGATCGAGGCGCACGGGTTGGAGGCTTACTTCGTCACACGCCAGGTTGCAGATCATCACCCCTCCAAGCCGCACCCTTCGATGGTGCAAACCGCTTTGTTGGAAACCGGTGTTGATCCGGATTGTGCTGTGATGGTCGGCGACACGAGCTTTGACATGGATATGGCTGCCGCAGCGGGTGTGCGAGGAATTGGGGTGACCTGGGGATACCATGATCGCCCGGCTTTGGCTTCGGCCACATGTTTAATCGAGACGTTTGACCAGTTGCCCACGGCGCTGGCTGGAATATGGAACTAGGAAATGAGCGACTGGAAACCAAAACGCTTTTGGAAAGAAAGTGCCGTTGTTGAAACTGATGGCGGGTTTACGGTTGAATTGGACGGTCGGCGCGTCAAAACACCTGCCAAAGAAGGTTTGGTCCTGCCGACCCGCACCATGGCCGACGCCGTTGCTGCTGAATGGGACGCACAGGACAAAGAGGTTGATCCAGCCTCAATGCCGTTCACCCGTTCTGCCAATGCTGCAATCGACAAAGTGCGCATTCAACACGCCGAGGTGGCGGACATGCTGGCCGATTACGGTGATTCAGATCTGCTGTGTTACCGGGCGACGCACCCGCAAGAGCTGCAAAACCGCCAAAGCGCCGAATGGGACCCCGCCCTTGACTGGGCCGCGGCAACCTTGTCGGCGCGTCTGGTGCCGGTCGCTGGGGTGCTGCACATACCGCAAGCTGACCCTGCTCTTGAGACACTGCGCGCGCGCGTTCACGCGTTGGATTCGTTTCAACTGGCGGCTTTCCACGACCTGGTCAGCTTGTCAGGGTCATTGATTCTCGGCTTTGCCGCAGCCATGGATTGGCGCGAACCGGACGAGATATGGCGCATTTCGCGACTGGACGAAACGTGGCAGATCGAACAATGGGGTCATGATGACGAGGCCCATGCGGTTGCCGAAACCAAAAGGATCGCGTTTTTGCACGCAAAACGCTTCTTTGATATGTCGGTTTGAGCCTTATTTCCTGATATTTGGGCAAATGTTAAAAGACCTTGGTGCATGAACCATCGATTTCGATGATCGGCCCCTTGACGTTTGTTTATGAATACGCCCAAACTCAGTCCCACTAAAGGGGAGACACCTTTGGGGTAACCTTTCCGGCATCCACTTGCCGGGCAGAGCCGCCTCGTAAGAGGTGGAAAATCAGGAAGAGGTAAAAATGAAAAAATCCGTAATCTTGGGCGCGGCAACGATTGCCGGTCTTGCAGCTGGCGCAGCCGCGGCAGGGACCGTTGACGACGTTAAAGCGCGCGGCAAGCTGAACTGTGGTGTGACCACCGGTCTGGTTGGCTTTGCTGCACCCGACGCAAATGGTGAATGGCAAGGCTTTGATGTATCGCTGTGCCGTGCTGTTGCTGCTGCTGTTCTGGGCGATGCAAACGCTGTTGAGTTTGTTCCCACCACCGGTAAGACACGCTTTACCGCGCTGGCTTCTGGCGAAATCGACATGCTGGCCCGTAACACAACCTGGACCTTCAGCCGCGACGTCGACCTGAAGTTCGAATTCACCGGCGTAAACTACTATGACGGTCAGGGCTTCATGGTTCCCAAGGCGCTGGGCGTCAGCTCTGCCAAGGAACTGGATGGCGCAACCGTCTGCATCCAGACCGGTACCACAACCGAGCTGAACCTGGCGGACTTCTTCCGCTCGAACAACATCAGCTACGAGCCGGTTCCGATTGAAACCAACGCCGAAGCGCAGCAGCAGTATCTGGCCGGCGCATGTGACGTTTACACCACCGACGCATCTGGCCTGGCCGCAACCCGCGCCACGTTTGAAGCACCGGACGAGCACGTTCTGCTGCCCGAAATCATCTCGAAAGAGCCTCTGGGCCCGCTGGTTCGTCACGGCGACCACGAGTGGGGTGACGTTGTGCGCTGGACTCTGAACGCGCTGATCACTGCAGAAGAACTGGGTGTGACCTCGGCCAACATCGATGAGCTGAGCGCCGGCACCGACAACCCGGAAATCAACCGCCTGCTGGGTACCGAAGGTACTCTGGGTGAGATGCTGGGTCTGGACGCTGACTGGGCGGCCAAAGCCATCAAAGCGGGTGGCAACTATGGTGAAGTATTCGCCAAAAACATCGGTGAAGAGACACCGATTGGTCTGGCACGCGGTCTGAACGCACAGTGGACCGAAGGCGGCCTGCTGTACTCGCCGCCGTTCCGCTAAAACCTACGGAGAAGGGCGCAGGGCAACCTGCGCCCTCTTCACATCAAAGAGCTGCGGGAACATGCAGAGCGGGGACAAACCCGCCAAGACAAATAAAACCGCACGCTACGGGGATTTCAAAATATGTCGACTATGACTGATCCACCGAAAGCTGACTTTCGGTTGTCCATGCTCATTAACGACACCCGCTATCGCTCCCTGACGTTTCAGGTGATCGCGGCGATCGTTATTGCGCTTTCCATCTGGTATCTCGGTAATAACCTGATCCAGAACCTCCGGGCCGCTGGGCTCAACATTTCCTACTCTTTCCTAGGCGACCCATCCGGGTATGACATCAACCAGCGTCTGGTTGAATACGACAGCCAGTCCAGCCATGGGCGTGCTGCGGTTGTTGGTATTCTCAACACGCTGTTGGTCGCCTTTCTGGCGTGTATTACGGCTACGGTGTTCGGCGTTATCGCGGGTGTTCTGAGGCTTTCGAACAACTGGCTGGTGTCCAAATTGATGGCCGTCTATGTCGAGATCTTCCGGAATATTCCGGTTCTGATCTGGATCATCATCATCTTCACCATCATGACTGCCGTGTTGCCGGGACCGCGCGCGTTCCGGGGTGACAATGCAACATCCAGCATGTTGTTCGATGCTTTCGCCTTTACCAACAGGGGTGTCTATATTCCGCGCCCTGTGTTCGCAAACGGGCTATTTGGCGCGACCATTCTGAACTGGTTGCTGGTCATCGTTGTTCTGATCGGCTCGTGGTTCGCGTCGCGAGAGATCGAAAAACGGGCTACTTTAAAACAAGAAGCAACAGGTGAACGCCCGAAAACGTTCTTAGTCAAGCTGGCTGTTTGGCTGGTGCCTTTTGCTCTGTTGATGCTGATCATGGGCCTGACCTGGGATATTCCCGCTTTGAAAGGCTTCAACTTCAGTGGTGGCATCAAGGTTGGCGGTCCGCTGATTGCGCTGTGGTTTGCCCTGTCTATCTACACTGGCGCATTTATCGCAGAGAACGTGCGCGCGGGTATTCAGGCGATCAGCAAAGGCCAAACCGAGGCTGCGGCCGCGTTGGGCCTGCGTCCAGGGCGGATTATGAACCTTGTTGTTCTGCCTCAGGCGCTGCGGGTCATCATTCCGCCGCTGATTTCGCAATATCTGAACATCACCAAAAACTCGTCGTTGGCAATTGCCGTTGGCTATGCGGATATCACCGCGACCCTAGGCGGCATTACACTGAACCAGACCGGTCGCGCGATCGAGTGCGTTCTGTTGCTAATGTTGTTCTACCTCACAGCTTCGTTGCTGATTTCGATGGGGATGAACATCTACAACGCCTCCGTTAAGTTGAAGGAGCGCTGAGCCATGAGTGATCAAACAACAAACCCGATCGCCTTTGTGGCCGAAGGCACTATCCCGCCTTCACCGCCACCGGCAAATGAAGTCGGAGTGGTCAAATGGCTGCGCGAGAACCTCTTCTCGGGCGTGACAAACACCATCCTGACGGTGCTGTCGCTGGTGCTGATCTACATTCTGTTGAAAAACACGTTGCCCTGGATTTTGAACGGGGTGTGGAATGCCAACTCTTTGGCGGAATGTCGTGAAATCCTAGACGGCAAGACTGGTGCCTGTTTCGCGGTTCTGACGGAACGCTGGCCCCAGCTGATCTATGGCTTCAAATACCCTGCCGAAGCTTATTGGAGACCGAACCTGGCCTTTGTGCTGATGCTGGTCGCCCTTGCTCCGGTGTTGTTCTTTGACTTGCCACGCAAGATGCTGCTGTTCACTGCGGTCTATCCGTTTGTGGCCTTCTGGCTGATCTGGGGGGGCACGATCCTGGTTCCTCTGGTGGCACTGGTTGGTTTCATCGCTGCGGGTGCTGTGTTCCAGAAGCTGGGCAACAACAGCTTCGCTGCCGGGTTCTTTGGCGCCATCGTGACTGCGCTGGTCATTTGGAACGTCGGCGGAGCACTGATCCCCGAAGGCGCATCCGAGAATGCATGGCTCACAGCTGTTCCCAGCCGTGATCTGGGTGGCTTCATGCTGAACATGATGTTGGGTGTGACCTGTGTGTCTCTGTCGGTGCCGCTGGGCATCGCGCTGGCCTTGGGTCGTCAGTCGAACATGCCGCTGATCAAGTGGGTCTGTGTTATCTTCATCGAATTCATCCGTGGCGTGCCTTTGATCACGCTGCTGTTCGTGGCTTCGGTGATGCTGGCGTATTTCTTCCCGCCTGACAGCACAGTCGACCTGTTCCTGCGTGTTGTGATCATGATCACCATGTTCTCAGCAGCCTATATCGCCGAGGTGATCCGCGGCGGTCTGGCAGCGCTTCCGCGTGGACAATACGAAGCAGCAGACAGTCTGGGTCTGGATTACCCGCAGGCGATGCGGCTGATCATCCTGCCGCAGGCTCTGAAGATCTCGATCCCCGGGATCGTGAACGTGGCCGTGGGCCTGTTCAAGGACACCACACTGGTATCGGTCATCTCGATGTTCGATCTGGTGGGCATGATCCGGGGTCCCATCCTGGCGTCGACCGAATGGAACGGCGTTTATTGGGAGCTTCTGGGCTTTGCCGCGCTTCTGTTCTTCGTCGTCTGTTACGGCATCTCTCAATATTCTCAGTGGCTCGAGCGTCGCCTTGCCACAGATCATCGTTAAGGAGTTCAACACATGTCTGAACTTGCAATTGACCGCGAAATCGACCGCTCCAAAATGCAGGTGAGCGACGAGGTCGCCATCGAAATCAACGGCATGAATAAGTGGTACGGCTCGTTCCACGTGCTGCGCGACATCAATCTGACCGTCAATCAGGGCGAGCGGATTGTTATCGCGGGCCCGTCGGGTTCGGGTAAATCCACGCTGATCCGCTGCCTGAACGCGCTGGAAGAACACCAGCAGGGCAAGATCGTTGTGGACGGGATCGAGCTGTCGAATGACCTGAAAAACATCGACAAGATCCGGTCTGAGGTTGGCATGGTGTTTCAGCACTTCAACCTGTTCCCGCATCTGACCATTCTGGAAAACTGCACGCTGGCCCCGATCTGGGTGCGCAAGACGCCCAAGAAAGAGGCTGAAGAGCGCGCGATGCACTTCCTTGAGAAGGTGAAGATCCCCGATCAGGCTTTGAAGTACCCCGGTCAGTTGTCCGGTGGTCAGCAGCAGCGTGTGGCGATTGCCCGTTCGCTGTGCATGATGCCGCGGATCATGTTGTTCGACGAACCGACATCGGCGCTGGACCCCGAGATGATCAAAGAGGTGCTCGACACCATGATCGAACTGGCCGAAGAAGGCATGACCATGCTGTGTGTGACCCACGAGATGGGATTTGCCCGTCAGGTCGCCAACCGCGTGATCTTTATGGATGCCGGCCAGATCGTGGAACAGAACGAACCGGAAGAGTTCTTCAACAACCCACAGAGCGAACGGACCAAGCTGTTCCTCAGCCAGATTCTGGGTCACTAAGCGAGTTGAAACCAAAAGGAAGGCGGGGTGTTGCCCCGCCTTTTTCTATTCCGGCAATTCGCGCGGAATGACGAAGCCAAGAACCGTCCCGCTGTGCCTTTGAAGTTCGGCCCAACTGTCAACGTCAAATTCTATGACGGTTGTCGCGCAGGTTGGATAATCCAGAAACCGCGGATGTTTCGGGGCATCCTGAACCAATTGCTGCGCGAACTGGGCAATCCCCGGATTGTGTCCCAGCATCAAAACGGTTTGACCCTTCGCATCAAACAGCTGGCGTAACATCTGGTCGGGACTCGCCAGATAAAGCGCATCCTGAAAGCGGACATGCTCAGCTGTCATGCCCATCCTGTCCCAGGTTTCGCGAGTTCGGGCCGAGGTTGAACTCAGTACTTCGTCCGGCGCCCATCCATGAACGCGCAGCCATTTGGCAATTGCGGGGGCTGACTTGCGCCCGCGCTTGTTCAGTGGACGCGCATGGTCGTCCAGCATCGGGTTTTCCCAACTGGATTTGGCGTGGCGTGTCAGGATCAATGTGCGGGTCATGACGGGTGGAACGACCTCATGTGATGGGCTGACTGTTCTGATGTACGCCCCGCGCCCGCGCTAAGAGGGCAGGCAAGCCGGGCAAGACACCCACCAGTCATGCAGGTCTGTCCTTGGGACGTATCCAAATGGCTGTGGCAGGCCGAAACGTCATAGAACTCTTGCGCGTTCAGGGCTCCGACGGGGCAGGTTCGCGTGCAGGGCGCGTCACAAGTGGTGCAAGGGGATTGCCCGGTTGTGTTCGGGATGTCGAATTCGTCGTTAAAATGTAGTGCACCGCGATATGAGATCATCATGCCAACGGTATCGTGCACCAATGCACCCACCGGGCTGCTGAAGGTCCGCCCCGATTTCAGGGCCCAGTCGATGAAAGGGGCATAAGGCGGCTCGCCAAAAGGGAAATAGACTTCGGCACCAAGTTTCTGGGCCATCCCACCAATCACTCTGGTCGACCAACGGTCAACCGGGTCCGGGGCACCCCACTCGGGGGATGCCTTCAAGGCTCGCCAAAAGTCCCCTCCGGCCCCCAAAAGGACCAGCGTGCCTGTATCAAGCTGTTTGGCGTCTGTCTTACGGGGATGCAGAGCCCCCATAACAATCAGCCCCTCACGATGAGCCGATTCAACGATGTGGTCATAGGATACTGCATTTTGGTCAGAGGAAGGCTGCGCAAGATTGGACATGTTTTTCCCTTCCTCAAACGGGTCAGTCCGGCCGTATCAGCGATCCGACCCCGTGTTCCGTGAACAGCTCAAGCAATACAGCATTCGGCGCGCGCCCGTCCAAGATCACCACGGCCCGGACGCCGCTGTGCAAGGCATCCAGAGCAGTTTCAGTTTTGGGGATCATGCCGCCTGCAATCGTGCCCTCGCGGGTCATTTCGCGAATTTGTCCGGCCTTGAGTTCGGTCACAACATCTCCGGCGGCGTTCTTGACGCCCGAGACATCGGTCAGCAGCAGCAGACGGTCTGCTTTCAGGGCCGAAGCAATTGCACCTGCCGCCGTATCGCCATTGACGTTGAATGTTTCACCATTGCGACCTGCGCCCAACGGAGCAATCACCGGGATTACGTCATGCGAGAACAGGTCTTGCAGGATTTTGGGGTTCATTTCGGCAGGGGTGCCAACAAACCCCAGCGATGCGTCGGTTTGGTCACAAACCATCAGATTTGCATCCTTGCCAGACAGGCCAACTGCCGAGCCGCCCTGATCGTTGATCGCCTGGACAATGCGCTTGTTTACCAACCCGGACAAAACCATCTCGACCACTTCAACGGTGGCCGTATCTGTTACACGCTTGCCGTTCACGAATTCGGACTGGATATCCAGCTTGTCCAGCATCGAGTTGATCATCGGACCGCCCCCATGCACAACAACGGGGTTAACCCCAACCTGACGCATCAGAACCACGTCGCGGGCAAAGCTTTCCATCGCCTCATCGCTGCCCATCGCGTGACCGCCCAGCTTGATGACGACAATGGCCCCGTCGTAGCGCTGCAGATAGGGCAGAGCGCTGTTGAGTGTGGCTGCGGTGGCGATCCAGTCCCGGTTCATATCTCTTGTCTTCATGGCTAAAGTCCCTTTGGAGACCTGTGTTAGGGCCTTTGTCCGGCCCTGCCAAGTGTGAAGCTATTCCAGATGCGCAATGATGGACCGCAGGGTTGCGATACCGTCGCCTTTCTCGGAAGACGTCAGCACAATTTCCGGGAATGCTGCGGGGTGTTTGGACAGGGCGGCGCGTGTTTGGTCCAGCACCTTTTCGCGTTCCTTGGCCTTGACCTTGTCCGACTTGGTCAGAACGCATTGAAATGTCACGGCACTGGTGTCTAGCAGTTTCATGATCTCGGCATCAACCGGTTTCACGCCGTGGCGCGCATCGATCAGCACAAAGGCGCGACGCAAGGTCTTGCGACCACTGAGATACTGTTTCAGCAGTTTTTGCCACTTCTCCACCACTTTCAGCGGGGCGTTGGCGTAGCCATAGCCGGGTAAGTCCACCAGATAAAGCTCGGGGCCTTGGGTGAAAAAGTTGATCTCTTGCGTGCGACCGGGCGTGTTTGAGGCGCGCGCCAAACCCTTGGTGCCGGTCAACGCGTTGATCAGGCTGGACTTGCCGACATTTGACCGGCCTGCAAAGCAGACCTCCAGCCGATCGGGTGCGGGCAGGCCGTTCATGGCGACCACGCCTTTGACAAATTCAGAAGGGCCCGCAAACAGCTTGCGCCCGCGTTCTTTGGAAAAATCATCCGGCTCTTCAGCCAGTGGAAACGGAAGCGATGTCATAGCACGCGCACCTCATCATTCAGGCGGACTTCACCACCCTGAATGACTTCGGCGTAAACACCGAAATCCTGATGGCCCCAATTGCTCAGCGCACCCAGAGTATCCGCGTCTCGCGTGCCTGTGTCAGGGTTGGCGGTGGTGGCCATGCAGCGGGTAATGCGTTCGCGGATACGGAACACGGCCTGCCCAATGCGGACGTCGCGCCCCAGCCAGTCAAACTCTTCCCACAAGGGCAGACCGTCAAACCAGATGTTCCCGCGCCAGCGGATGGTGGACAGCGATTGTCCTAGCTTTTGCTCTACCGCGCGGTGGGATGCCATATTGCACAGGCTGATGGATGGGAAATCGCTATCCGTCATGCCACGTCCTGGAACCCGGACAATTCGGGCGGATGCTGCGCGGTCCGCTGGCATCAACGGCTTCACCCAATCCAGAAAAACCTCTTGTTCGGTATCCGGCGCAAATTGCAGATCAGGTCGGTTGGGGTGGCGGAGTGTCACTTGCTCTTCAAGCAACTCGGCCGAGATCGCCGCCAGCTCGGGGGCCTTTGCAACGCGGCTGAAATTCGAACAAGGAGCCCAGTCCGAACCATCTGTCTTGGCCGCCTCATGAGCCACCGCCCAAACGCGATCCCCGGGCATGGTCTGCCCGGGGATGACTGTGACTTGGCTCAGCGCTTCTCGACCATGGCTTTTGATCGGGTGACGCCAGAGGTTTGAGACTGTGCCGCTCATTTGTTGTCCGTCTTCGGCGTCTTCTTGAAGCCGGACTTTATGTTCCCGAACACGTCCGGGGTATAGCCCTGACTGCGCATGATCAGATATTGCTGCGTGAACGTGATCGTGTTGTTCGCAATCCAGTAGACAACCAGACCGCTGGCGAAACCGCCCAGCATGAACATGAAGACCCAAGGCATCCAGGCAAAGATCATCGCTTGTGTAGCGTCGGTTGGTGCCGGGTTCAGCTTTTGCTGCAGCCACATCGAGATACCCAGCAAGAGCGGCAGAATACCGATGAAGATCAGCGCCATGAAGCTTTCGGGCGCGGGTGCGGCCCAGGGCAGCCAGCCAAAGAAGTTGAAGATCGAGGTCGGATCCGGCGCGCTCAGATCCTGGAACGGGCCGAACCAGGGGGCCTGACGCAGTTCGATCGTGACAAAGATCACCTTATACAGCGAGAAGAAGATCGGGATCTGCAACAGGATCGGCAAACAGCCCGCTGCCGGGTTCACCTTTTCCTTCTTGTACAGTTCCATCATGCCTTGCTGCATCTTCTGACGGTCGTCGCCAGCGGCCTCTTTCAGGGCCTCCATCTGCGGCTGCAGTTCCTTCATCTTCGCCATTGAGACGTAGGACTTGAACGCCAGCGGGAACAGGATCGCCTTGATGATCAGCGTCAGGCCGATGATCGACCAACCCATGTTGCCAATCAGCACGTTGATGTTGTGCAGCAGCCAAAAGATTGGTTTGGTCAGGAAGAAGAACCAGCCCCAATCAATGCTGTCGATGAATTTCTGAACACCTTCAGACTGGTATTCCTGAATGGCTTCCCATTCTTTTGCACCGGCAAATAGGCGTGTTGAGACCTGCTCGGTCGCACCCGGCGCTACGGTCAGCGTCGGCAGAACCGTTTCTGTCTGATAGATTTTGCGGCGCGAGTCATATTTGGCCGCCGCTTTGAATGCGGATCCCGGGTCGGGGATCAGAGTGGTCATCCAGTAGTGATCGGTAAATCCGATCCAGCCGTTTTCCTTGACCTGATAAACCTCGGCCTGCGCGCGCTCGTTAGGATCGATGTCGAAATCACGTACGTCGCCATAGTCCACTTCTGTAAGGGTGCCGTCAGCCATGCCGATAACACCCTCATGCAGAATGAAGAAGTTTTTCAGACCAGGCAGATCACCGTCTTCGCCGATGCCGTGGCGCGCCAGGATGCCATAAGGGGCCATTCCAACCTCGGCCTCGGTGGCATTTTCGACCGACTGCGTAACGCTGAACATATAGTTCTCATCCACCGAAATGGTGCGGCGGAAGGTCAGACCGTTACCATTGTCCCAAACAAGCGTCACAGGGCTGTCAACGCCAAGGGTCTCGCCCTGCTCAACGGACCAGATGGTGTTGGGGCCGGGAACGTCCGAGCCACTTAGGCCAGCACCGGGGGCCCAGCCGTACAGGGCATAATAAGCTGACTCGGTCCCCACCGGCGACAGCAGTTCGACAATTGGAGAATCGTCTGCCAGAGAGACCTTGTAGTCCTTCAGCGACAGCTCATCGATGCGCCCACCAGCCAGTGAAAGGCTGCCGGTCAGGCGCGGCGTGTCGATGTTGATCCGTGGCGCCTGGGCCTCGGGCTCTGCTTCCGTCGCGGCCGCAGTTGCTTCTCCTACAGTGCCCGTATCAGCAGCGCTTGGAGCCTGAACCTCATTGCCTTCGGCGCTGGTAATTTCAGCCTGTTCCGGTGCGGGTGTCGGTTCCGGCGGAGGGAACAGCACAAACCAGACCAGGATCACGAGAAAGCTGAGCGCAGTTGCGAGGATGAGGTTCTTGTTCTGATCGTCCATCGGGGACAGCCACCTTGAGCAGTGAAAGACACCCGCAGGGTTCAACAGAGTGCGGGCCCAAAGGTCAAGCGGAATCGCCCGTCATTTCGTCACGTACTGGTCTTCTTTGCCTCAATTCAGTGTTCATTAACCTGTTTCCCGTCCAATTTTGGGCACACCATCCAATTTGTTGCGATATGAAGTGATCCAGCCCTTGGTTTTTTCGAAAGGCATGGGCTTGCCAATGCCAAAGCCCTGAACGTGATCGCAACCCAATTGCGCCATGAGTGCATGCTCGTCCGGGGTTTCGACGCCTTCGGCCAGCGTTTCCAGATTCAAGCGTTCAGCCATGGTCAGAATGGCGCTGGCAAGCTGCTGTTGGCTGGGGTCTTGATCGGCTTTAGTGACAAAGGACCGGTCGATCTTTATGCGCGACACGTGAAACCGCTTGATGGACGCGATCGATGCATGGCCGGTTCCAAAATCATCCAAATCAATGCAGCACCCCATTGCAGCCAATCCGGTGACGTTACGGGTGATGACATCGTCTGGTCGACGAGAGAAAACGGTTTCAAGCACTTCGACAGCCAGCCTGTCGGGCGTCAGGTCGAATTGATCCAGCTCCCATTTCAAGCGGTCGATCAGGTCCGGGTCTCGCAATTCATCGGAAGAGAAATTGACCTCGATACGCGGTACATGAAAACTGGACTGATCTCAGTTGCGCATAGCTGAAAAAGCATAATACCGCACGGTCTGCCCCAACCGACCCATCAGATCGGCGTGTTCGGCAAACGGCAGAAAGACCTTAGGCCCCAGAATCCCCTTTTGGGGATGCTCCCACCGGGCCAACGCTTCGAAACCGGTAACGCGCCCGTTATCGGTCGAAATTTGTGGCTGAAACCATGGGCGAATTTCGCCGCTGTCCAAGGCGGTTTCAAATTCTTTGCGCAGATTGGTGCGCACCAGAGCGCGCCGCCGGGTCGCGGAAGAAAAGGCGCGTATCGTGGATGGCCCGTCTTGCTGTGCCTCAAGCAAGGCATTGTTTGCAGCGTCACGCCAGTCAATGGCCAATCCTTCAGGGAAGCTACTGCTCAAGCAGATCCCGATGGGACATGACATATAAACGCCTGTACCATTTAGCATGATAGGTTCTTCAATGGCCGATTGCATTCGGCCTGACATCTGGATGCAGGTCTCAAGGTCCAGTTGTCGCTTAGGGCGCAGGACCACCTTCATCTTGTTTTCGCCAATTTGCGTTGCACAGTCGCTGGTGCGGATCATGGACATGACACGTGCATAAAATTGCTGCGCGACATGGTTCGCGGCGGCCTGCCCGTGAAGATCGAGCAACGCGGTGTAATCATCCAGAACCACGGCAAAACACGCGGAGTCTTCACCCGTGCGACGGGTTTCGGCAAACACCTCGTTCAGCGCGGATGCAAAGTGATCGTTTGACAAAAGCCCAGTTGCAGACCTGCGTCGATGACTGGACCGGGTGTTCGAAAACGCCCCGAGCCCGGCGACGGCCAGAGGCAGGCCAAATGCCATCGAAACCAAGGCGCGTTCGCCCCCAAGCCAGAATGCGCCCAGACTGAGTGCCGGAATAAACGCAAGTGCAGCTGGGCCGTTCAGAATGGGTTTCAATGATTGAATGAAACGGTCGAAGGTAGAGTGGTTCCTCATCGTGCTTTTTGGCCTTGGGCATGAATGACACGCCACCGAGCCTAAGAAACCAGTCTGAGTCAGTCGTTAACGCAGCTGTGGAATTCCATCCGAGATAGTAGTTTTTTCGTCAGAATTTATTGAAAGGTTAAGGAAATCAAACAGTTTTGCGTCCAAAAGATGCGAAGGACGCGCATTTGTTAACGCGCGGAACATGACCTGACGCCGACCGGGACTGTTCTTTTCCCATTGATCAAGAATCTGTTTCACCTGTTGGCGCTGCAGCCCGTCCTGACTGCCGCACAGGTCGCAGGGGATGATCGGGTATTGCATTGCGTTGGCGAATTTCTCGCAATCGGCTTCCGCGACATGGGCAAGCGGGCGGAAGACGAACAGATCGCCCTCTTCATTCACCAGCTTTGGCGGCATGGTGGCCAAGCGGCCGCCATGGAAGAGGTTCATGAAGAACGTCTCAAGAATGTCGTCGCGATGATGGCCCAGTACGACGGCAGAACACCCTTCTTCCCGCGCGATGCGATACAAGTTGCCGCGGCGCAGGCGTGAACACAGCGCGCAATAGGTTCGGCCTTGCGGGACCTTGTCCATCACAACGGAATAAGTGTCCTGATACTCGATCCGGTGTGGCACACCCATGCGATCCAAAAACTCTGGCAGGACTGTCGCGGGAAAGCCGGGTTGGCCTTGATCCAGGTTGCAAGCCAGCAGATCGACGGGCAGCAAGCCGCGCCATTTGAGTTCATAAAGAACGGCCAGCAGCGTGTAACTGTCCTTGCCGCCTGACAGGCAGATCAACCAGCGCGGGGGTTTGCCGTCTTTGTCATGTGCTGACGGGTCCACCATCCCGTATTGCTCGATCGCTTCACGGGTTTGGCGCACGATGCGTTTGCGCAGCTTCTTGAACTCGGTGGTCGAGGGCGCGCCAGCAAACAGCGGGTGGATATCGTCTGCATCATCAAACATGCGCTGCCCCTACAGCAGATGGCGCAACCGGGCAAGATGGTCACTGAACGCCGGGTCTAGTCCTTGTCAGTCGAGGTATCGGAGTCGGGGACCGGATCATAACCGTCGCCACCCCACGGATGACAGCGCCCGATCCGACGCGCGGCCAGCCATGTCCCTTTGATCGCACCGTGTTTCTCCAGCGCTTCAAGGGCATAGGCTGAACATGTTGGCTGGTAACGGCAGTTAAACCCAACCCAGGGGCTGAAGATCAGCCGGTACGCCCGAACGGGCAGGGCGACGATATGGGACAGAAGGGTCATTTGCCCGAAGCGTGTACCTTGCGCAATGCATAGCGCAAGTCGCCTAACAGTGCGTCGTATGGGCGGTTGGCCGTGACTTCGGCGCGGCCGATCAGAACGTAATCCCAGCCATCGCGGCCCGCCTCGGGCAAAATGGCCCGCGCAGCCTCGCGCAGTCGGCGCTTTGCACGGTTGCGCGCGACTGCGTTGCCCACTTTTTTCGAGCAGGTGAAACCAACGCGAATGCCGCAGGCTTCGTCGGGCGCGCGCTTACGGGCCTGCACCATCATGGAAGATGTGCCTTGCCGCCGCGCTCGTGCAGCTTTCAGGAAGTCTGATCGATTTTTGAGAACAGTCAAAGAGACCGGCGCACAAACGGACGCCGCCGGGGGCATGTTCCCGGGGTGGTGTTTACCATCCACAGGGGCCTCCGGCGGCGTCATGTTCATAACCTGATCGGTGAGCGGTTTACGCGCTCAGCGATTTGCGGCCGCGTGCGCGGCGTGCGTTCAGGATCTTGCGGCCGGCCTTGGTGGCCATGCGCGCGCGGAAACCGTGGCGGCGTTTGCGAACCAGGTTCGAAGGCTGATAGGTGCGTTTCATCGCTCCGTCTCCAATCTATAGCGGTCGGGTGCGGCGCGGATTCGCCTGGCCCTAGTGTTCGAAGCCCGTCCTCTACTGCTAAGCGGGGGGTAAGTCAAACCCCAACAACCGGGTTTTCGCGCCTTTTGCAACAATTCTGTAACCGCAAAGGCAAAAAGATTTCAAAACACCTAAATATCGAAGGAATCTCTCACATTCGGGGCCGCAAAGATCAAGGCCCCGTGATCCCCCTGTTGCTGGACCGCCCGGCAGCGCATCTTGAGCACAAGATGAAGCAGAAAGAACCGGAAAACCTTATGTCCGAAACAAGCCAGGCGCCACGCAGCGGGTTTGCGCGCCATATTCCTTTGCTGGTTATCCTTGGTGTTGCCGTCGCGGGGTTTTTCACGCTTGGCGACTATCTGAGCTTTGAAACCCTGCGGGACAATCGCGAGGCTTTGCTGGCTTGGCGGGACGGTCACTATTGGGTCATGGTGGCTGCCTTTGTCGCCATTTACATCGTCATTGTGGCGTTCTCGTTACCGGGGGCGGCGGTGGCGTCGATGACGGGTGGGTTCCTGTTTGGTCTGTTTGCGGGCACGGTTTTCAACGTTGTAGCAGCAACTATCGGAGCCTCGGCGATTTTCCTGGCTGCACGCTGGGGGTTGGGTGAGTCGCTGACCGCCCGGTTGGAATCTTCGGAAGGAACGGTCAAGAAACTGAAAGACGGTCTACGCGAGAACGAGATCTCGGTCCTGTTCCTGTTGCGGCTGGTTCCGGTTGTTCCGTTCTTTGTGGCCAATCTGGTGCCTGCTTTGGTTGGCGTAAAGTTCCGCAATTTCCTGATCACCACGGCGCTGGGCATTATTCCGGGCGGGATAGTCTACACGTGGATTGGTGTCGGTCTTGGTGGTGTGTTTGATCGCGGTGAAACCCCGGATGTGTCGTTATTGTGGGAGCCGTTCGTAATTGGGCCAATTATCGGCTTGTGCGTTCTGGCCGCTTTGCCCATTGTTATCAAAGCCTTGCGTGCAAATAAGGACAGCTGAGCCATGACCGAATTGAAAACAGACCTCCTGGTCATTGGGGCCGGGTCGGGTGGGCTGTCAGTTGCAGCTGGAGCCAGCCAGATGGGTGCGGATGTCGTTCTGTTGGAAGGGCATAAGATGGGGGGCGATTGTCTGAATTTCGGCTGCGTCCCGTCCAAAGCGCTGATTGCAAGCGGGAAGGTTGCTTATGGTCAGGCGCATTCTGCAGCATTCGGGATCGCGGATGCGGCTCCTCAGATCGACTATGCGGCGGCCAAGGATCATGTGCATAACGTTATCGCCCAGATCGAACCGATGGACAGCCAAGAGCGGTTCGAAGGATTTGGCGTCAAGGTGATCCGCGAATACGGCACCTTTATCTCTTCCAACCAAGTGCAGGCGGGGGATTACGTGATCTCTGCGCGCCGAATCGTGATTGCGACCGGATCTTCGCCCTTGGTGCCGCCAATCCCGGGGTTGGACACGGTTCCTTACTATACGAATGAAACCATTTTCGACCTGCGCGAGCGACCGGATCACCTGCTGATCATCGGCGGCGGCCCGATTGGTGTGGAAATGGCGCAGGCCCATCGACGGCTAGGAAGCAAAGTCACTGTCATAGAAGGTCAGAAGGCGTTGGGCAAAGACGACCCCGAAGCCGCTTCGCTGGTGTTGGAGACGTTGCGCAATGAAGGCGTCGACATCCACGAAGACGCCATGGTGGCGCAGATCCGTGGCGGTGAAGGCACAGTAGAGGTCGTGACCGAGAACGGTGAGATTCACCGGGGCACCCATCTTTTGATTGCGGCCGGACGTAAGGCCAATGTTGAACGCCTGAACCTGGAAGTGGCAGGAATTGAGCGCACCCGGACCGGCATTAAAACTGATGAGGCCCTGAAGACGACAAACCGCAAGGTCTATGCGATCGGTGATGTTGCGGGTGGGCTGCAGTTTACCCACGTGGCCGGGTACCACGCGGGTATCATTATTCGCTCAGCGTTGTTTGGCCTGCCGTCCAAAGCCAAAACCGCGCATATCCCCTGGGCGACCTATACCGATCCGGAACTGGCGCAGGTTGGTATGACCGAAGCACAGGCCCGCGACCAACATGGTAACAGGTTGGAAGTTGCACGGTTTGACTATCACCACAACGACCGGGCGATATCCGAGCGTAAAACAAAAGGCTTCATCAAAGTCATGGTTGTTAAAGGCCGACCTGTCGGGGCCACAATTGTGGGACATCAAGCAGGCGAGTTGATCAACTTGTGGTCGCTGGCTTTGGCCAATAACCTGAAGATGGGGCAGATCGCCGCTATGGTTTCGCCTTATCCGACGATCGGAGAGCTTAACAAACGCGTGGCGGGTGCTTATTTCACGCCAAGGCTGTTTGAGAATCAGACAGTTAAACGAGTGGTCAGGTTCGTCCAGCGCTGGATTCCCTGACCTGAGGAGGGGCGCATTTTGAATTCGCTGTCGGGCCGATTTCTGATCCTGACGACGGTCTTCGTCATGTTGGCCGAAATCCTGATTTTTGTCCCGTCTATCGCTCGGTTCCGCGAGGATTTCCTGCTGAACCGTCTGGAGCGCGCCCAGATTGCCTCATTGGCGTTGTTGGCAGACGATATGTTGGCCGAGGACCTCGAGGCGGAACTGCTGGCGAATGCCGGTGTATATAACGTCGTGTTGCGTCGTGACGAAGTTCGGCAGCTTATGTTGTCTTCGCCGATTCCGGAATCGATCACCCAGACATACGATCTGCGCGATGCCGGTCCTTGGGTTTTGATCCGTGACGCCATGAGCCGGATTTTCAAGCCCGAAAACGAGATCATTCGAGTTATTGGCGAACCCGTCAAAGGCGCAGGGCTTTTGATCGAGGTCACCACGGACAGCGCCCCATTGCGCATGGCGATGGTGGATTACGGCCTGCGTATCCTCGGCCTTTCCTTTGTCATTTCGATAATCACTGCTTCGTTGCTTTTCCTGGCTGTGCGGGTGGTGCTTGTACGGCCAATCAAAAGCGTAGTGGGATATATGCAGCGCTACGCCAGCGCGCCCGAAGACGCGCGGGGCATTATCTCGCCAAACTCGAAAGTGACGGAACTGCGCGAGGCCGAAGAGGCGCTGAAAATGCTGCAGACGGATCTGACACAGGCGTTGCGACAGCGTGAAAGACTGGCGCAACTGGGTGGGGCAGTTGCCAAAGTCAGTCACGATCTGCGCAATATCTTAACGTCGGCACAGCTGTTCACCGACAGGATCGAATCCAGCGACGATCCCTTGGTTCGTCGGATGGCTCCGAAACTGGTGAACTCCATAACCCGCGCTGTGTCGCTGTGCGAAAGCACGCTGGCCTTTGGGCGCGCGGAAGAACCCGCGCCCACCTTGACGATGGTTCCTGTACGGGCGCTTGCTGCTGACGTTGCAGCCAGTGAGCAGCTTGCCGTCGCCGATGCCTGCGTTGAAATCGTAAACGAAGTGCCAGATGACCTGATTGTCCGCGCAGACCCCGAACAATTGTTCCGGGTCATCATGAACCTAGTGCGCAACGCGCGTCAGGCACTGGTCGCATCTGCCAAACCCGGGCGAGTAACAATTGCTGGCTGCGAATATGGAGACACCTGGTGCATTGAAATCAGCGATACAGGCCCGGGTCTTCCACCAAAAGCGCGCGAAAACCTGTTTACACCATTCCAGGGCGGAGTTCGAAAGGGCGGTTCGGGTTTGGGACTGGCAATTTCGCAGGAACTTGTGCGCGGACATGGTGGAGACCTGAGTTTGAAACACACCGGACCCGAAGGAACAGTGTTCGAAATAAGCCTTCCACGTGGCGACATGACTTTTTGAAAAATTTTTGAAGAATCGACTTGCACGTCCCACGAACCGGGTCTAAACACCGCTTCACCAACGCGGACCGATAGCTCAGCTGGATAGAGTACTTGACTACGAATCAAGGGGTCGGGGGTTCGAATCCTCCTCGGTCCGCCACTTTCCTTTGAATTCATTGGAAAAAATGGCGGTTTTTACCAGCTACCCGCCAACATACCCGCCTCCCGATTTGAATGGCTGCACGTAGATTGTGTTTCCAACCATCGCGATTTCTCTCCGCAGCCTTCGATAAATCCGATCAAATCGCACCCGTGATATGCCCTTGAGTTTCCACGCGATCTTTTGGACACAAATCAAGGTTTGGATAAGTGTTTGGGTTGATCAAAACTGGCCACTAGGGTCAGGACTCATAGCCAATAGATAACGAGTGCTGCGAGGGCGATTGCTGA
>NZ_WVRJ01000022.1:0-52210 GCF_013110855.1 Ruegeria sp. HKCCD4884 | reverse complement strand
TCGCGTGTTTAAGTTTCTGTCGCAGACTCTGCTCCAGTTCATCCGAAAGAGTGTCCACTTCAATTGCGGACACTGGTCGCTGAGGATCAAACAAGACAACGATAGAGTGACTTCTCCCTGTTTTTACAACCAGTAGTTCAACCAATTTGCCTCCAAATGACGCTATCGGCTCTTTGACGACAGCCAACACCATTTCATAACTGGCCTTTGGCGCTACGACCCCTGCCAACTCGGCCAATCCCGCTCGAAAGTCCGCAAAGTAACGAATTGCAGCCATCGAACATAAGATTAGAACAATCAGAGAATCTCCGATGGGGGCGACAACCGCCAACGGCCCATCTTCTATAGAAGCGACCAAAAACAAACCGACACCCGCGGCGGCAGTTACAGCGCCGTCAAAGGCAGCCGCATTGGCCTCCAGCTTTAAAATATCACTGCGCTTTCCGCCTTTCCTCCAGGCTCTCTGGTGAAACAACCAAAGAACCAGGCAAGTCATCAAGATCGCGGCGAGATAAACTGCTATGGGTTCGAACTGCAATGGTGGCGGCAGCTGACCGTTCGCGTATGAGCCAATGTTGCGAAGCGCATTGATGATTGCAAAGAGCACCACCCCAAGCAGCGAAAGCGCCCTGAATGTTGTAAAAATTGACTCCTCCGACCCGTAGCCAAAAGGGCGCATGTGGTCGGGTGCCTGTTGGACTCTTCCAATAACCCTTCGCGCAAAAAGTGCTGCCGCAAAACCGACAAATGAAAACAACCCATCAAGGAGAATGGCTTGGGAGTTCGATAGAATGGCTGCGCCGATACCCGCCAGCCCCATCAAGAGCGTGCCAATCATACTAACGGTTAGAGCACGTTGCTCAGATGCATGTTCATTCCGCATGAGTGCCTCACAAAACTCTTGAGTGGACCGGGAAAGGTACAGTGCTTGAAAGGATCTGGCTGTCAAACGCCTCGGCGTGGAATGCGATCTGGGATGAACTGACGCAAATATGAGATCGAGGCGGAAAGCCCATCGTCGATCATCTCGGGTGTCAGAGCCCCATGCCTCTGAAATGATAGGCTGAGGAACAGATCAAATATCTCAATTGCATGGAAGAAACGTAGTTCGCGTTGGTCAATCTCAGGCAAAACAAAGTAGCTGTCCATGAGTTCCGCGAATTGAGCACCAAGCTCAAAGTCGTTCTGTCTATCGGTAGCCTTGATCGCAGGTGCCGTTGCACTCCCCAAAATAAGCCGGCAATAGCCTGGCTTCTTTTGATACAAAGCAACGCCCCGGCGTGCTGCGTGTTCAAACAAGCTACGCCAATTCTCCAAGGCAGTGCCTGAGTAGGGCGAGATTATGTCTCCGATTAACTGCTCACCAAAACGACTGGCCGCAGCTGCAAACACCTCGTTGGCCCCCTTGAAAAAGTGGTAAGCAGAACCTGACGGGATATCGGCTTCTGCCGCGATCCTGTGCATGGTGATATCTGGAAGGTCTTCATTTTCCAGAAGTGTTTCGGCAGCAAGGATCAACTTCAATCGTCGCTCCTCGCCTTTAGCGTAGTGTTTCATTCACAGTCTTAACCATTGGTATTTGACACGTCCGTACCAACATCAGAACCCGCGCGTCAAATTCCAGCTGCCCTACATCTTTGCTGTTTCATCTAGAATCGCTGGAACAACCTGTAGGAAAATCATGGAATTCATGCGTTCTGTTTCCGTCTGAGGGTAGCCACCGTTCATTGCAATGACGGTTTCACTTTCTGGCTCAACCACCAAAACCTGACCGTGTATTCCGACAAACGCCGCGAATTTGTGGCCACCAATTTCCAAGATCCGGATCTGATCTTTATACCACCCATTTGGCGCGAGTACGGCCTCTTTTCCGTTGCTCCAAGCACCGCGGACCCTGTCGTTTCCCATCCACAGGGCGTCCAGGAAAGCGGCAGGGATGACTTGATCTCCAGCGTAGTTCTTACCTCCGGCGAGCATCATGCGTCCGACGCGCGCTAGGTCACGCGTTCTCATGTTCAATCCCCCGGAAGCAACTGTTGCACCCGACGGGTCAGCCATCCAATATGCCTCGCCCTCAGCTCCTAGCTTTGACCATAACTTGTCTTGCAAATACTCGGCCAATCCAACACCGGTTGCCGCTTCGACAGCAAGACCCAGAACTTCTGTGTTGGGGTCCTGGTACTGATAATGTGTGCCTGGTTCATATTTTCGTTGCGCGATTGTAACCAGGTAATCTTCGATGCCGTTCAAACCGCTATCATTGGGTCCGTTCCATTCCTGAGACTCGGTGAATTTTGGGTCCCACGAAAGAAAGGGCGGTGTGGGAATGTCGAGGCCTGAATTCATGTCGGCCACGTCTTGCAGCGAAACGCCTTCAAACGCTGTCCCTTTGAACCTTGGCAGATAAGCTTCCACCGGTGCCGTCATGTCCAGTTTACCCTCGGCCGCAGCAATTCCAGCAAGAATGGCAGTGAAGGACTTCGTTACTGACATGTCCAAGTGGGTCGATGTTTCATCCATCCCGTTCCAAAAATGCTGGTGCAGCAGGTCGTCGCCCTTCAGAATTACCATTGAATGGTTCTTGAGCCTGTCCCGCAACAAAGTCTCGATATCCAGTGGACCATCAGCGTCTTCAGCAGTCAGTCCGGACAAGTCGAGACTATTGGACTCCGTCCAGCTCTCGGGCTCAATGTCACCGCTCGGTTCAACAACGTAGTGACGCGTGAACTTGTAGGCATTGGGAAAGGTTACGGCTGCGTTTTCGCCGCTATCCCAGTTTTCTTGGGTGACACCAAAGCCTTCTACTTGATCGAGGAACGCCTGATCTGGAGGCAGTATTGACTGAGCATATGCTGCTGATGACAGGAGAAAGCTAACTGCTACTATACAATTGATTTTGTTCATCTGTTTTCCTTGATGCCGTTGAGCTTATTTCTAGTGACTGCACTGCATGTCTTATGAAATCGAAGCGCAGTCAGATCTGAGAAGTGTGCTTTGCGCCATTGGCTGAGCGCGGAATTTGTTATTCGAGTCCAGCTTCACCGATATGGTTACACCAAGAATGGCGATGCCGACAACAGTCGAGTTTTGGCTGGGATTTCAGCTATACCGGGCTGTCGCTGACGCGCACCCTTGCTAAAAAAATGAGCAATTTTATAACCTTGTGACAAATCAGCTTCGACAATTTCCCAAACCCAAACCCACTGCTCTCGAAGTTATCGACAAGAGTCGAAAATAAACTATAAAAATCTCGTGGGAGAATCTGGTATGTTTAACGTTAGGAGCATCCCTTGTCTTGCATAATTATTAGGCCCTGGGGCCGGGCAACTCAGTTGAGCACGCTAGCCAAACGACTATGTGTGCCTTCGAGGCTGGTTCTCTTTGGAATTTGCTGCTCGGTATTTTTAACCTCTTTCGCCAAAGCACAAGAAGAGTGCGATGCCGCGTGTCAGGCGGCACGTAAGGCACAGGACCCGCTCGCCGCAGTCACCGCACTACTTACGGATAACACAATCGGCTTTGGCCCCAATAGCGACAGCACAACCTACAATTTTCAGCTTCAGCCAGTTTACACGTTCGAGGGAGAAGCCGCGAATGTGATTTTGCGCGGATTGATACCTTATGTTGGTTTGCCAGGTGGTGTAGCGGGCGCAGATGCCAGCCTCCCAGAATTCGCCTTTTCCGACAGTGGCGGAGGAACAGATTTCGGCTTTAGCGATACCATTGTTCAGGCCTTTTATGTTCCGGAAGTGGAACCAGGGACATTCAAGATCGGATACGGCGTCCAACTCTCTTTCGATACTGCTGAAGACGGATTCAACGGGCCCGGAAACGGAGCGGGCCTTGCACTTGTTGGGTTCAATTTTGCTGGCGATTTGTCTTATGGCGGGGTGGTCGGGCATCTTTGGGGAGAGAATGATTTTTCGCTCACCACCATACAGCCGATAGTCTTCTACAATTTGGAGAATTTCCTCGGAGGTTCTTACGTCGGCTACTCCAATACGAGTAGCTATAATTGGAACACAGGCGACTGGGTTGTTCCCGTCGGAGCGACCTTCGGGAAGACGTTCGTCGTGGGTGGCGGAAATGCTATCGACCTGAATGTTGGTGCCTATTATCTCGCCGAGGCGCCGGACAACAGCAATGACTGGCAGCTCAAATTCGGCGTTTCCTGGTTCTTGCCGTGAACCCGCCAAGACAATCCCCATACGATGACTGTCGATGTCACAGAGTAGGCCATCAGGAGAGCGTTTTCCCTACTACCTATATCCGCCGAACTCCTTTCAGGCAGTCGCTGCAAGGTTCGCTCAAACAGATCCAAAGAGGTTTTTTTGCAATGAGACACATCCCTACAACAGCATTCGGGGCTATTCTGGTTGGAGCGCTGACGGTCAGTGCTGAAGCGACAACCTTTAAAGAGCCGGACGCTGAATTCATCGAAGCTGCGTCAGCAATTGGTTTAACGGGAGAGAACTGGGAAACACCTGAATTCATCGCCTCTGCCATGCCACACGTCTACAAGTTTTCCCACAGCTACACGCTGCACAAGGGCGATTATGTTCGTGAGTTGCCCCAAAGCGATCAGGTTCTGAACCTAGAAGAAGTAATGGTTCAGGATTATGACGGGCCAATTTCTGCAAGAGACTTCCTGTTGAACCGGATGCAGAACCACAATGCAGTGATTATTCAAAATGGTGAACTTATTCATGAGCACTACGGAAATGGATTGGACGAGTTTTCCACGCATCTAGACATGTCGGTTTCTAAGTCCTTTACAGCGATGGCCGCGGCAATTGCTGTTGGAAAGGGTTTGCTTAATTGGGAAGACCCAGCAATCCAGTACGTACCTGAATTAGCAGGGACCGCATTCGAAACCGCCACGGTGCAAGAGATTTCTGACATGCGAACTGCGGTCGTGCTGGCCCCCGGAACAGCGGAAAAATATTGGGATACCCGCCTTTCTGAGGCACAGGGTTATTATGGTCAGGAAAAGTCCGAAGCTTACCCAAACGGCACGATGGACTTCTTTCCTCTGATCACTGAGCGGCAAGACTACGCAATGGGTGAGAAGTACGACTACCAGGATGTCAACAGCGAGCTTCTGGGGCTTATCGTGGACCGCGCGACAGGCGAGTCTTTCACGACAATTCTTGAGCAGGACCTTCTACAGAAGGTGGGTGTCGCTTCAGATGCCCATTTCATGTCCGACAAGAAGGGCCTAGCGATGGGGTCTACAGGCATGAACATGGCTACCAAAGACCTCGCTCGTGTCGGCCTGATCTTTCTGAATGAAGGCAAGAACGAACTTGGGGAGCAAGTGTTGCCCGCCCAATTTGTCTCTGACCTTTGGGAAGGAAATGAAGCCGTACGCAGCGCTTGGCTCAAGGGCAAGGAATCTGCGCTAGCTCCGGGTTACTACAAAGATCAATTTAGAGTTCTTGAAGTAGGTGATTACCGCATTTTGGCTATGATTGGCGTCAATGGGCAAATGTGCGTCATCAACAAGGAAACAAACTCGGTCATTGCCTTGAACGGTGCGTACCCAATGGCAGAAACCCCTCGTTTCGCCACCATGCAATTCCATCAGTTCGTGCCAGCGATCTTAGATGCCATGTCAAATTAGTAGTGGTCGCTGAACCAACTCGTGAGGACAAGTCTGCCCACTAGTTTCAAAGGGGTGCAAGTTGAGGCGTGAACTATGGAAATGTTAAGAAAAGCAACTGCGGTCGTGCTGTGTGCGTCTCTAGGTGCACTGTCTTCTCCGTCAGTTGTATCTGGTGACACGACTGATGACCTCGAAGACGTCGGCGACGTTCTTCAACTGGCAATTCCTCTCGCAGCCCTTGGGATAACTTATGCTAAGGACGACAAGGAGGGGCGACAACAGCTCGCAAAGGGTGTTGGCACGACCTTTCTGACCGTTCAGAGCCTTAAGTTTCTTGTGGAGAAATGGCGCCCCAATTACTCGGCGGACAATTCCTTTCCGTCGGGGCACACCGCAGCTGCATTCTCGGGTGCTGCTTTCCTTCAAACACGGTACGGATCCAGCTACGGCGTACCAGCTTATCTGCTAGCGTCATTTGTCGGTTACACCCGAGTTCGCGCCGAGAAACACTTCTCCGACGATGTCCTGGCCGGTGCAAGTATCGCAATGCTTAGCAATTGGTTGTACGCGACGCCCTTGGAGAACGGAGTCAGGGTTCTTCCCACAGTCTCGCAGGATGCAGTCGGCTTGCAGGTGTCGATGCTTACTGGATCAAGCAAATCGGCAGAGACAAAAGAGACAGAACCCTTCAAACCCAGGTTTAGGTTTTCATTCTCCTTCGGCGCGAGCAGTCTGGACAACAACGACGTACGATCTCCCAGTTCAACCGGCTCACAGCTAGACCTTGAACAGTTTGATACCTTTTCAAACCCGACCACAAGTTCCGCAGCGAGTTTCGAGTATTTCATGTCTGATCGGCACGAGTTCTACGCGGTCCTAAATCCGCTAGAGGTACGAGACGAAGGCACTTTTTCAAACCCCGTTCGGTTCGACGGCACGGTATACCCGGCAAACACGACAACTGCGATGGATTACGTTATGAACGAAATTCGTGGCGGTTACCTGTACAACGTCGTCCCTGAAGGTCGGTTCGATTTGAAAGTTGGCGGGGGTCTGACCTTTCAAAATACCTATGTGCGACTTGTTTCCGGCAATCTGGATCAAGAAGTCGAAAACAACGACTTTGCGCCATATGCGAGCATCCATGCCAGCTATGAACTGTCTGATCGGTTAGAATTTCAGTTGGGTGTCGACGGCACTTCGTTTGACTCTGTCGAGTTTCTAGATGCGGTCGCCTTGCTGAGCTACGAACTCACTCCACAATGGGATATTGGAGTAGGTGTTCAAAGCTTCAGCCGAAAGCTGGATGTGGCTGAACTGAAGAACAAATACGATGCCACCAGTGTCTTTTTGAATGTTGGGTATTCATTTTGAAGACTTGGAAGGAACCCAAATAGGCTGTCGAGGCTCAATCAGTCGACCTTCGCTGCTTCCCGTGCCTATGACTGGAGGCAGCCCAAAGCGGACATTCGTAACAAGGCTTTGCAGTTCCGGCTTCGGACTATAAGCCGTCAGAGATTGATGGGAGGTGTCGTCACACTGGTTAGCGTTGCCGTTGCAAACAGGATCAGGACAACAGCCAACATCTCAATTGAAATCGAACGTCGTAGAGCAAGTGTCGCACCACGCGTCTCAGCCCTGAGAGCCGGAACAAATCTCAGCTTGTTCAGCGCCGCGAGACCAAGAAGGGTAGAAACGATCACGACCTTGACCAGAAGCACCAATCCATAGGCCGTTCCGAACAAAGCGGTCACGGAGCCCGAAAGCAGCCACGCGAGCGCTGCGCCTGCAACAATCAGGACGGCAACTCCGTAAGCAGCGACATTGCCAAAGTGGTGCAGTAGATCGGCCCCGGTTGGAGTGAGCGCCGCTTTGCGCAAAGGCAGGAGAGCGCCAACCCAAAACGCGGCAGCCAGCAGATGCAGAACCAGTAAGACTGCGAGAAGCCCCCTTGGCTCTCCGAGGGAGTGTCCCACCTGAGCAAAGGAAACCGCAACGGCAAGGCTGCCCGCCAAAGCGATCCACTGCCCGACGCGTGGGAGCAAAATTGCCAATATCGCGAGTTCACCCACTCCTCGCCAAATCGCGGCGGTGCCAAGTGGACTGTCCCAGACAAAGCCAAGCATCATTGGGTCCGTCGCGCCCTCAAAGCCCATCCCGGATATCCGCGCCGCCCTAATGCCGAAACGCAAAGCCAGAACGGCGAGACCGAGTAGCGCGGCACCGACCGCGAGGTGCCTGGCAAGGCGCCAAACAGACACTTCGGCGCGCGTTGCAAAGAGGACGGCGAACAGGACGTTACCCATCGCCAGCAGCGCCGTACCGTAGCCAAGTGCTTTCGCCAGAATGGCCAAGACGACAACACCGTCAATGGGGGCCAGTCCGGTCACTCAGTTACCGTGAAAGAGAAGCTGCCCTGCATCGGGTGACCGTCGGAAGCCATACCGCGCCAGTCGAAACGATAGCTTCCGGGTGCAAGCTCCTCCAAAGGCATAGCGCGGAACTCCATAGCGGGGTCCATACCTATCTCGCGCTCAATTTTAACGTCGCCATCGGGTGAGGTCAGCGTGACCGAGATGATGCGCATCGGATCATCGAACCGCATGGAAAGCTCCGGCACGTCCGTGACAGTCGCGCCGTCAGCCGGTGTCGTTGCCTCGGACTTTGAATGCGCAGCCGCAAGCATTGGAGCCATCGCTACGGCCAAACCAAGAAGAGTTTGTTTGATCATCTGAGTTTTCCTCTATTCGGATTGGGCATTCAGTTCGTCGTGATACTCACGAATGTCATCAGGCCAGGTTGATTTAATAAAGGACAGCACTGCAATGATTTCTTCATCGCTGAGCACTCCTTCATAGACCGGCATACCAGTTGCGGGCGCATTCTCCATCAGTCCGGCCAGGCCAAATTTGGTCAAGGTGAAGAGCGTTTCATCATCGTGGTGCCACGTGTGCCCTGTGGCGTCGTGCGGCGGTGCCGGTAGTAAACCATCCTCGCCGCGCATCTGCCAGTTTGGCTGTCCTTCCAGGCGTGCTCCGTGGCAGGCAGCACATTGGTCCGCGTATATATCTTGGCCAAGGGCGACCAGTTTGGCGTTATCCGGTGTCAATAGACCGACCGCTTCGGAGGGCTGAGCCAGAACGAAAGCTACGGCGAAACCGGTGAGCGCAAGCCCACCGGTGACCAAGAGTGTTGTGCACCCTAGCATCAGGTATCGAACGGCTGCGCGGTGCCCGCACGGTAGTATACTGTACCGACCCCAGCCTCTCCCCCAAATGCAATGACGTCGTAACGGGCGGACGGATCGTCGCCCATTCCTGGGGAGCCCATTGGCATGCCGGGAACCGCAAGCCCTGTGATGTCTGGCCGATCCTTCAACACGGCTTCCAGAGCTTCGAACGGCACATGGCCTTCAAAGACATAACCGTCGGCTTCAACGGTGTGACAGGATGCAAGGTTCAGTGGGATACCTCGTGCTGACTTCTGTGCCTCGGGGTCTGTCAGTTCCTCAACGGTGACGGCGTAACCACGAGCGCGAGCCAAGTCGGCCCATGCGTGACAACATCCGCAACCTGGTGAGCTGAGCACGTGCATTGGGGTGCCTGCACGGACGGGAAGAGCGGTCGCGATGAGAGCAGTTGCAGACAGTGTGGTGAAGTGACGACGTGTGATCATGTCTGTCGGTCCTTTGAACTGAAATTTGAACGGAATGCGGGCGAGCGCCCGTTGCCGTTCAGGCTTTCGGAGGACCGGTGGGAACACCAAGTGCGAGGCCCGAAAGATCGGCTCCAGCGTACGTCACACCACCCACTGAGATCACCAGTGCAGCAATCGGCGAAATCCCCGCCGTGGCGACAAGATCACCAAAACAGGATGTTGAGCCCTTGCCGCTAGTGGTGTCGCAACAATCCGCAGCAGCTTTCTCGACATCAGCCAACAGATCATCGCCCGCCATGTGAGCATGATGACCAGAATGATCCGATCCATGGGTCAAGCCATGCTTCACCGACGCTACGGATGCGCCAGAGAATGCAACAACAAGAAGTATCGACAGGACCAGGCGAAACATACCAAATACCTACTGGCGGTATGAGGTTTTGACAAGTTTCGAGGATGTTTCGCCGCATACAACCTAGTTGCACCCATTATGGGTGCGCCACATCTCTGGATCATGTCCGTCCGGAACAGTGAAACATGGATCATATGTATATCCGCGTAAGACTGAATACTGGCTGACTTGCGCATCAGTCAGCAACGTCAATGTCAACAGGTGAGCGTTCAGATGGACGAAGCGCAGGGCTGCTCGCGCCGCGCCCGCTTCCATAACCAGTCGTTCAAGAGTTTCTGCCGTTGGAACACCTTGCTGAAAAGCCAGATCAAGCGCCTGTTCCATTTCGATTAAGTGTTCGCCTGCCTGTATCGCGTCTGCCTGCATCTGGGCGCGGATTAATTCGATTTCTTGGCGCTGCTCTTCAGTCAGACCAATTTGATCGGCAAGTTCGAGAAGATGCGTTGGCCCCGGAACGCCGTTAAGCTCCGCTGCTCGCGCGAGGCCCCATCCGCCACCACGCGCGATCTCCTCTAGGTCCTGTTCCGACAGAGATTTGATGAGGCGCGTTTCTTCACCCGCATAGGCCGACGTTATCGTGTTGTGGTTCCCAGAGTGGGTCTGAGTAAAAGCCACGGAAGGCAAGATCGCTACAAGAAGTGCGAAACGCTTGGTCGCCATGTTAAAAACCCTCGGTTGAGACAGCATTGGCACGAAGGGATTGCATGGAAGACGCAATACGGAACATGATAGAAATCATGTCGGATCATTGGCTTCATTGTTTTGACTACGCACCAAAGCGAACGCTGGTGGAAGGCGAAACTCTGTTTCGGCGGGATGACAGAGTGGAATGGGCTTTTCTGGTTCGTAAGGGGCGGATCTTCCTTCGGCGAGCGCTGCAAGATGGCGGGCTTTTGACGCTTCATACAGCCAATGCTGGTGATCTGGTCGCGGAAGCATCCCTGTTTGCAGACCGCTATCACTGCGACGCTGTGACCGATCTTTCTACGACGGTCTTATTCCTCCCGAGGGACGAATTGATCACGCACTTAGAGGATGCAGCTTCATCAAACCATCTTTCGATCAGAGCGTTTGAACGAACAGCGAGAGATCTACAGACTTTGCGAACCCGCATTGAAATCATGCGACTGCGAAAGGTGACAGATCGACTGGATGCCTATCTCGAACTGTACGGGCCACCGGAAGAAGGCGGTTGGGTGCGTGTTGCCGATTGGATCGGAGTGACGCCCCCCGCGCTATATCGTGAGTTGGCGAAGCGTCGAGAGAAAAAAGATATTCACCATCTCGCAGCAAAATCGTAGATATTGGCTCGGTTCTGACCCTCTCAGCGGTGAGCCAAAGTAGCCGCTCGCAGCCCCGAAGCGGCCATTCACAAATGGACTTTGAATATCCCGAGAAGTAGACAAAGCTGTCGATTTCTTTTGAGGCCCACCGGTTGTCTTTCTGAACTTGAAGCCGAGCGCGCGCCTTAAAATTTCTCTATAAGTTGGGGGATGGCCCACTCACAAACCACCCCCCAGCCGAACTGGACTGCAAAGGTCCAGGACGGTTGACTAAAATCGTTCAATTGCGGTTTCTACTTGGCCGCAAAACTTATCAATATCGCGCTTTAGCATATCACTTTCTCGCGTCTCATCTCTGACGCCAGATAGTTCTTCCATAACAGCCCACAAATCTTTTTCTGGAGCTGCCTCCGCGATGCGCACCAAAGCTCGAATAAGGGCGGCCGTTACGAGGCCATTGCCCCGGGCAGCGCGTCGCAGAGCTGGCATCGAGTCTTGAAACAGTGCCTCAGCCGTGATGGACGGGTAAATCACCCGCGCGTTTCCGTCGTCATCCCGATACACACCCGTGCAGAGCTTGGATGACCACGCTCGAGCCAGAGATGCTGATAGACGGTCGATGCACACAATTGCGGTAAACGTGTCATTTACACCCGGCGACAAAGCCCGAAGTGCGATTTCAATGAGGAGGTGGACAGAAAAGCGGATATCTCCATTAGGATCTCGCGCGGGGATCAACGGAGCTGCCGCTTGCACTAGATCATTCAGGCTCTCGTCACTATCACCATAAACATTGGCCAAAGTGTCCGTTGGAACCATGAAGTCACCTGGCTGCACATCAAAAACGACGACTGCCCCTGCTTCCTTGGCCGCACTCACCAGACCTTCGGTGTTGATCGAATTCACATATCCAGTGCCCGCGGCCGAGACTTGGCGCTTGTCTCCCTCCTTAGGGACTGCCTCTGAAGACGGAATATCTGCACTGTTTTCGATTGCGGCGCTCACTTGGCGATCCAAGGCTTCAGAAATCCGCGCCGCCTCCTGATCAATGGTTACGCGCGTCGAAACAGTATGAACGAAGAGCAACAGCAAAAGAACTGAGATGATCGAATAGACTATTCCAATCGCGACGGCCAAATTGACGGATGTGTCATCGCGTATGAGCCACAAGATCAGCAAGCTGTATAAAAACGTAGCTCCGAGTGAGCCAACGGCGATCTGGTTTACCCGGTCTTCGCCAAAGCGCTGCAAGAGCCTGGGACCTATGGATCCTGCTGCCAAAGTGTAGACCAATAGAACAATGGAGTAGACCATGACCAACGCGGACATGGATGCTGCCGAGATTGCGCTGAGCACATCGCTAGCATTGTGATTGGAAACACTGAGCCAATCAGAAGTGGACCAACCCCAACGTACGAGCGCTTGCTCCGTTTTGAAGACAATCCCAGCCACCAAAAGCCCTGAAAGACTAATGGCGGCAGGGATGGTTAGGAACCCGCGAAAGTACCTCACTAATTCTCTAGGTGTTTGCATTCCGGTCCCCATTCACGACACGAGCTTTGCTCCTAAACCCAGCTCTACGCGAACCGGTCGGCCGCTTCTTTCAAAGCACTCTGCATATCGCCCCATGCAGCCTCGTAGCCCTTTTTGACATCTTCCCAGGCCTCGTCGCTGGTCGACTTCAAATCATTCAGTTGAGCCTCTGCGTCAGATCTTGCCTTGTAGAGCTTGCTGAGCTGCTCCTCGAGCTCGAGTTTGGCGTCCGCTTCAGCCACCTTCAGTTTGGCCTCGAGAACATCAACTTGAGCATTCCAGCTATCCAGTTGCAGCTGTGCTTTCTTCTCGTACCCAACACGTGTCATCATTTTTCCTTTCTTCGCAGACCTGCGTTCAAATTGAAGGGAGCCATCCATTAGGCCGCGACAATTGCCTTGAGCATCCAGACCGCTTCTTCATGCTTCGCCATCCTGGCATTCATCAGATCCTCGGTCGCTCCATCGCCATAACGGGCAGCGGTCGCGGCAGTCTCACGCAAGTTCCGGGCAATCGCTTCGTGGTCTGCGACCAGTTGTTTGATCATGCCCTCTGCGTCTTTGACCGTCTCTTCTTCGGTCAGCTTGGCTTGGCTAACCATGTCCGTGAACGAGATCGGGGCCACCTGACCCAACGCGCGCACCCGCTCTGCCAGTTCATCCGCAGCTTCGAACAGGTCGCGATACTGACGCTCTGTCAACTCATGGATCGGCAGGAAAAGCGGGCCTACGACGTTCCAGTGCGTCCCTTGCGTTTTCACCATCAGGACCATGGTATCGGCCAGTACTTCCGTCACCGCGTTGGCGATCCAAGCGTTCTTGTCGATGCCTGTGTCGTTGGATTCTTCCTGAACTTCAGACTTCAAGAGTTGCTGTATCATTTTCACTCCGTTTCGTTGCTTGCGGAGTAAAACCTAAGGGCGATTCATAAAAATTCAAATAAAATCATATACTTAATATAGGTATCCGACACATCATGGGGCGCTTCATGATCCTGGGTATCCGGCACAACATGCCAAGATTGATGTAGACACGCAGGCCCATTGGCATACATGCTTGGAGTAACTGACGTAAGCTACTGAGGTCATGCCAGTGTCTGATCCAAATCGACCACCCAAGCGCACGGAAAAACTGCAACTGATGCTCGACCTCGAAGAGCTTAAAGCCATCGATGATTGGCGGTTCGAGAACAGACTGCCATCCAGAGCGGCCGCCATTCGAGAACTCATCCGTCGCGGCTTGATTTCGAACGAGTTCGAAGAACCACCCACTGATGCGCCTTCCGGTGAGTTTCGTGTTGTGGATGAGTGACAGGAACATCCACAGAGCACCAAGCGAAAACCATGTTTGATTACCAAAGACTTTGCAAAGTCCGCTTACTGCGCAATGCCGACATTTGAGCTTCGCGCAGCAGCGAATAGGAGTTTGGTCCCGCAGAGCAACCTTTGGTTTTTGCAAACCTGGGACGCTTAGTATTCCTATAGGACGGGCGCTTGGATGCGGTTGAGTTCATAAAATACCGCACCGGCTAGTGGCTAAATCCGACTACCCCGCGAAACTCCATCGCTGCAAAACGTCTCGCGCTTTTGCCATATTCATTGCGTTTGCTAAGTCGTTTTGCATTCCTTCACGTGCCTGATCATCAAGCACAAGCAACTCGCTAAATCCACACGCACTGCAAGTGATGTCTTCATTTGAAATTGTACTATCGGTAGAGCCGCATTCTGGGCACTTTGCAAGGACATCGTCGTTGAACATTTCGCAACCTCTAGCCAGCTATTTCTAAACTAGGTCAGTTTATTGATGTTTCACGGGATCACAGTGTGCCAACTTGTTTTCCATTGAAGCCAATGACTTCCACTCGTCCGTTTTGCTAGCGTATCAACCCGAATGCAAAACCTGATGATGTTCTGCAACGGGCCGACGCACGGCTTTATCGGCTCAATTTATCCACGATAGTCCGGATTGGCGCTGGTTTCTGAAATCATCACTTGTTCGCTTTCCGAGCGGCCTGCTTCGCGTCACTGTTCTCGCCGTGAGGAAGGCACATGTGAAAACACGAGCTGGCTGTTCCTGAAAACACATCAAGCGTTCTTAGAAACACGAATAACGCGCTGGGATGGTCACCTTAGCCCGACCAAAGCAAGCGCTTTCTGCAATTCAAGGGCACCTCAGGGCCCTCCAAAGGTTGGAAATAAAGATCCTGCGGACGTGGGCTAGACGCGATGGGTCCAAAACCAATAATCTTGGCCCGTTGTTTGTCAGGTATTGATTTCGGAGGATGGGCTTCGACCGGTTTTTCAGGCTCAAAGGGTGTAACCTTCGCCCCTTCCCGTACTTTCTCCCATTTCTTGTCCGAAAGCTTCACGACAGATGAGGACTTGCGGATCGAAACCAAGGCCTCCTCTGGGTTCGAGAGCCCTTTATAATATACAGACTCATCTGCGCCTCGCCGCGCCGGCTCGCTCCTATTATCTTTACAAGGACAAGCCGAGTCAGTTCTGCTGGTTTCGTTCTCCATTCGTTTCAGGCGGCGTTGAACCAGGCCCAACGAAACACCCAGCTCAGTTGCGACACCCCTTTGGGACAGACCCTTCTTCTCCATGAGTGCCTTAATCGCCCTACCCTCAGCCGCATATTGCGCGGCCTTCTCTTCAAGGGAGATCGGAGTTGTAAGCTGACCACGCTCCAGGGCCTTACGAGTGCGATCACGCTCTCGACGGATGTTCGTCGAGATCAACACGCGCAGATTCCAGCTGCGCATCTCAGCATCTGAAATCCTGAACAGGTCTATGAGACGCTTCGCTGAAAAGGAGTAGTTCAGGACCGTGCGCCCCTGGGAGCCTTCCTTAGCTCCCCATTTTGTCTTTGCCTTGAGAGCTTCGGCATCGCCCTCACCCGCCAACAGGCCCGAATTGACAGCGTGCTGGGCCAGCATTCTTTGATAAGCCGGCGCCATAGCCTTGGCTGTGGCCATCCCCTTCAGGCCGATCTCGACACCCTTGGCGACGATTTCATCGGTGAACGCTTTCATATTGGCCGGGCGAACAAGCACAAGCTTTGCTGAAACCCAAGCTAAGAGCCAACGATTTCGATTGCCGCGTGGAATATGCCCTCCGCCCCACTTCCGTTTGTGGATCTTTTCAAGATCTTCGACCGAGACACGGGCATAGCTGTGGCGACCTTTGTGCTGAGGAAGCGTGGCCGACTTTTTGGTAAGAAAAACAACGCTGTGTCTGTAAGCCTCGGTAGCGGCCTTGCGTTCTGCATTGATGCGTTTGAACTCTAATCCACGCGCGATGTATTGGCGCATGCATAGGTCGCGATACTCATCTGATGACATAGGCAGGATCTCATCACATAGCTTATTAAAGTCGTGCTCATAGGGCCGTCCTCCCTGCCCCGGACGAACCCAGAGAGGTCGGCACATCGCGCCACTCTTGGTGTTGATCGAACCTGGCACCCGCAGCACTCGGCTAGGATCTGCAACGGCTGGGTCCGGCATGACATCTGCAAGCATATTGCGCAGGCGCTCCATTGAAAGGCGCCAACGTCTGATTTTGTTGGCACCCTTCACTGGCTTGACATACCAGCTGGCACAGACACCGCGACCCGTGAAAAAGACGGCCGATGGCAAGGGTATGTTTCTCTGCTCACAGGCTGCCAGAATAAACGCGGCAACCTGATCAGCGTCCATGTTATGATTGGTCAGCAGGTCATCAACATCGAGATACAGAGCCCGGATGATGTCGACGTTATCCTCGCATCTCCGCCAAGGCATAATCTTTGTGCGATCCTCAACTGGAACACCTTGTTTCGCTTCAGCGCGATACTGGTGAAGCTGCGGTATCCAATACCAGCTATTACCAATAGGGTTTTGCGAGCAGTAGATATCACCTTCTTTTTCAACGCTGGTCAAAACGGCCAGTGCTTTAAAGGCAGCGTCGTCACCGTAGGGATCCAGCAGAGCATCCATCTTGAACGACTTAGTGATCCACTTGCGGTTGGGAGAGACCTTTTCTCTCCAGAACATATCCTGAGCACGCCAGATCTCGAGTTCTTCTTCAGTGACGCCCTCGTCAAGAATGCGCTCATAGTTTCGCTCGATTGTGACATAGCTGCCGCCATACCCGGCCTCGACACACGGGCCCCAAAGAATACGGAAGTAGTCCTCGGGCGTCCACGGAGCCGGGCAATTATAGACAATCTGCTCCAGGTAGGTTCGATAAGATGGTACGAAGTCAGCATCGATCTGGATCCGCAACGGGATCAGACTTACGCTTTCCTGGACTTGTTCTTTAACCTGGGTCGTTGTTATTAGGCTCGACACACTGGACCGGACACTTTCCGGCCTGCCGCAGTGCTGGTTGCAGCACGCGCAAATGGTGGAGCCAGGACTGGCACATAATCAGTATTCTGACGACGCACCGCATGCGTCTTTGAGCTGCTCAAAACGAACATTTTTAGAATCCATCTTTTATGCTTCAAGACCAGAAACTCGCGGCCGGCGATCTCTACCCCTGAGGCCAACCTAAATTGATCGGCTGAGTGGGAAGTAAGCGATGCCCTGGCTCAAATCAAGAAATCTGAGAAGCGATGAGGGCGATTATTAACGAGTTTTTAAGTATTTAGAGCAAATCGCCCAGGGAAGGAAAGATTAACCCCAAAGACTTGCAACGCGCATCTGAACTGCCATATCTCTCTCATGGGCGGTCCATTGGGCCGCCATCGGACGATAAGAGTCTCCCATTGGATTATTTTATTGTTTCGCGGCCCAGGTAGGATCGCTCCAGGTGCAAATCTGGAGCGTTTCCTCGCTTTAAAGCCCTCAAAAAAGGGGGGGCCCTTCATGGTCTTTCTATCGTCACGCAAGTGCAAATTGACCATAAGCGTGCCCGAGTCACTCAATTCGCGTCAGAACTGTGTAAAAATATTTTTGAAAAGCAGATAGTTAACGCTGCGCTATTTTTCTGTAACGCCATAACCGTGCAACGGTGGAAGCATAAGCGTGCAAACATGGTTCAAGGCTATTTGGGGTAGTCGCTTTTACTTACGTATTCTGAAGTTCGGGCTTTGGACTTTCCACACCTCAAAACGTCAGGAAAACTGCACAACTTCAAGACTGTGTCTCCGAAGCCGCGTTGCAGTACTCTTAGTTTTTGAGCGAGTCGATCAAAACCCCAGCATCTGCCAGGCTTGCAAACGCAGACGAGTAATCCTTGAATTTTGTATAATCTGGCTGCTGTCTCAGAAACTGTGCAAGCTGCCAATCGGCCTCTTCGATGCCCTCTATCAGCATGAAAGTCTCCGATCCGTCGCGCGCCCTGTCAAACACTCGAACTCCGGCGCTATCAAAAACCCCGTTAGACAGGCTTTCTGACAGCCGAGCAAACGCGGGCCTTGTATCAATGGCGCGTCCGTAGCCGATCCTCATGATAGTCTCGGCTGCAAGTTTGGTTTTCAGGAGGGTTTCTGCATTCGCTTTGGTATCCGAGGTAGCCACCAGGTCACGCCATTTGTCCGCCGCGTTCTGAAGCATCCAGGGTATCCAGGCCAGAAGAATTGAGCGCAGTGTTTCGAGCTCGTCATCCGTGATTTCCAGCCGCTCCTGGTCCCATATATGCATATGGTGTGGGTGTTGCTGGGTAACCGTGTATTTTGGCACCCTACCATTCAGTCTTTTCACATGCGCCATCATATCTCGGATTCCACGCACGCGACTGGCTGCAACATATCTGTTGATTTTAGCACTTACGTAGAGCGTTTCGAGTCCGTCGTAGCCTGTAGAGGCCAGAACCTCCTTTCCCGCGTCTGTAAATCGACACTCATTCAGCACGTACTCATAGGGAAAGTCCCAATTCAGAGACTGCGAGCGGAAAAGTTCATAGTCGTCGTAATCGATATCGTAAACAATGCGCCTTTCAAACACAAAGGTCACTCTTCGCGTTGTGGTCGATTGGACAACCTCCTTGTATTCCAGAAGGCCCAGATTCTGTCCAAAGCCCAGAAGGCGGTCGCGCGGGGCATTTGTGATGATATCGACAAGTCTCTGCTCAACAGTGGGCTTTCCGGGGCGAGTCTCAAGGCCGAGGCCGCCCGTGTAGAGCTCCCAATAGAGTTCGCTGCCCTCGTCTGAGAGATTATCCAATCCTGGTACGAAAACATAGCTGATCTCATGGCGCATTTCATACGTCAGATCAAAGAAGGCGAATGTCTGATCTTGGAGTTCTTTGACCGCATGGGCAAACAGGTCGCGGCTCGCGTCAACGACAGCCTGCACCTTCTCAACCTGATCCATCAGGCTATCTGCAAGACCATCCAGACTATCTGGATCATAGTGAAGTCCGCGGCTAAGGATGAACCTCGTCAGGAACACGTTGAAAAACAGGGCAGGGTTGCCGATCTCCTCCAGTGCTGCTGTAAGCCTCCGACCCAGCGCTTTTGTTCTTGGATCCGCATCTGGCTTTACCAAAAAAGCGACCGCATGCTGAGCAAAGCCCATGCGTTCTTCGATAGGAAGGGCAATGATATCTTCGAGCTGCTCGATAGGGCGTGCGAAGACATTCTCCTTAAGCATGAAGGTCGGCGTGCGAATGATATCCAGATCTGTAGAGAGCTTGACCAGGTCTTGAAGGTAGAAGCGCAGCTTCAGATAGACATCTTTCAGTTCTTGCGGGAAATCAGTGTAGGTATCTGGTCGTGTTTCAGCCATTTGATAGATCTGAGTCAGCGGATCTCGGAGAATGTCTGCTGCGCGCTCATCCAAACTGACGTTGCGCAGCACCTCGTCCCGGAAGCTGGACCTGATGAGCGTGTTCAGCGACAGCAGTTGATCTGTCATCAGGTCAATTTGATCTTTGACGTCATCAATACTGTCGAGGATATCCTGAGTGTTCTGTTGGGAGAGTTCGATCAGGTAATCGACTGATCCCTGAAGTACCGCGATGTCTTGTTTGACTTCCGTCAGCAGCTTCAGCGTTTCAATTTGCAGCTCAACGACTTGCGAGATCGCATCCAAAATAATCTCGTCTGCTGTGGGGCCTGAATCTCCAAACACGCCAGAGATCGCAGATATTCCGCTCAGGACATTGCCCACCCCGCTGAAGCTCAGACCGCCTGATGCGTACATCGAGCCAATACCATCGAAAATCTGAAGGCCGCCATTTGCCAGGGCGCTAAACTTTGAGCCGAGTTCGGGATCAAAAAATGAGATGATCTGGGCCGCCCCATTCACCTCTTCGGTCAGGTTCTTGACCCTCTCATTGTGCTTTTCGATATCCGTCAGTTCATTATGTGCATCTGCCAGAGCATTCTGCACGCCTTCACGAACTGTGTCGTTCACTCTTCGAAAGAGATCTTCTTCGAAGTCCGGGCTTAGTCCTGCTTCTGTGCGGACTTCGTCTATTGGCTTGTCCCCCAGCTGAATACTACCCCATCCCTCGTAGGAAACATTCGGCGGGTAGAGGCTGAAGTCGATCTCCATCTGAAAATATGAGCGCGCTGTTTGGACGTCTTCGGTGAAGTTCAAGGTGGAAGAGATTTCATTGAAAAGCTCAAAATCGCTTTCTCCGGGACGATAAGAGCCATGCATTCCGATGGTAGGGCCATCGGTTCTCGAGGTGCGTTGCGCAAGACGTCGGTCAAAGATGAAACCAGCGTTTTTCTCAAATTCACGCGGGTTGGCTTCGATACTGCGTCGCAAAACATCGACCGCATCTATGCCGTGTCGATCTCCAGGTGCTCTGGTTAAAGCAGCCAACAAGCGGGGGTCGAGTTTGATTTTTGCCGCAAGCCTTCCGAACTTAAAGTCCTTGCTGAAAGACAAGGAGACCGAGTTCCCTCCGGAGCGATAACTCTGCACCCACTTTTTGAGGACGGCGCGCTTATAGGGTCCTTGATTGATCGCGGCCAACAAATGGAGTGCGTAGGCACGCGGATTAGCCCTATATGCAGCCTTCAATCTGCGTATTCCGGCCTCACGGGCGATCTTCTTGCTGCGATCACTCTGCTGCTCCCAGTTGGCTCGAAACTCGGCCGCGCTTACCTCTTGCGTCATCGTAATACCCTATTGTGAAAACGCTCTCGAAATCGAATCCGAGTTGACGAGGTTAATTTGAGCTAATTCAATTGCAAGCCCTTCAGAAATTCTTCTAAGTTTGGTGTTTCAGCGAGTATGCTGAGTGAATGATCGTATGACATAAATGTTTCCGAGCGGAGTTGCGTCAGCAACAAGCTCGGCCTAATTTCAATTCGGCACCAGATGAGCAGCAACCACAAATCAAACACCCGCCACAAATGCCAGCTGAGAACCCGGACACCTCTGCAACGGCCAAGAATTGAGAGGTTTGCTGCCAGCGGAAAAGCCGAGAATCTCGCCTAGTTGAAGCACTTGCAGAAAGACTTGTTGACATGCATTTGCGCGAAATGCGCAGAATTTGCATGCTTATGCCCAATTCGCAGCAAGGCAAGTCTTTCCAATACAAGACTTTACTGAACTTGTTTTTGCCATGGAGTAGTCGCCCTCTTGGATCTCTGTCGGTTTGTTTGGCGTCGACGCTTGAAGTAGCCTCTGCGAGCCCCCTACCCTGCCGCGATTGATCCCCAATCATCCGATAAACAGTTTGATCGAAGCGGCCTTCTCGGACACGAGTGACCAGGATTTGACCCATCTGTTCGAGAAGGTTCACAGGCCCGAGCAACGCGCAGCCAGCCACATTTGAAAGCACTTCTCAGCTTGTGTTTCTGGTTGCCAAACTCAACATTTTTCTTACCCAACCTCTCCACATATTGGTTACCTAACTCCAGATTCTGCGTTCTTTTGGAAGAAGTAATGGGGAGAGCAACGCGCTTTTGAGTTTGAACGCCAGACGTAGATTTCAAACGGTCGTATAGGTCCCTGACCGACGCTCAGATCTTCAGGCCGTCGACCAACTGGTTCGACCCAATCCGGGGAAGAGATGCGAGCTTATCCGACGACGTGACCCGAGACCAGCTCCCAAAACAGGCCGTTGACACGACTCGAAACTGTGCATACCCAATATGGACGATGACTTACTTTGTGCACCAGTCGAGCAATCTCATACGTCGCTGATTCAGCGTCGTCTTTGGGAGTGCCATGGTGGGCCAGAAGTCTTATAAGCTTTTTGCACCAGATTAGTGTCGCGGCGAGGGATCATGCCCCTCCACTCCTACCAATCACAGGAGGAGTCCGACATGTCGTATAGTGTTTCGAACGCAGTTGATTTCAGCGATATCAAGCAATCGGTCGAGGAAAGCCTCGGTCGCACACCCAATGGTTGGGCCGGCTTGGTCACGACGCTTTTTTCTGAGATCAAACAGTACTGCGATCAGAAACAGGCGCCCTACCCCGCCATTCTCCAGATCAAAGAAAAGCTAGGAGAGCTCCGTATCTACCACAGGTGTGATGATCGACACATCCAATCGATGATCACCGCCACGATTGCACGCGCAAATCGTACCTGTGAGCGCTGCTCAAACGCCGCCGAGACCCAGCTGTTGAACGGCTGGTACACGACGCTTTGTTGCTGGTGCGCACATGACGTCGCGAGCCAGCGTCATCCGGAGCGGCGAAGGTTGTTTGGCGTACCAAAGAAACCCATTCGAGATCGAATGACGTGCACAACTTGTGGCTATTTCGGTCAGATCGACCGAACGGATGACCGCGGTCGGTGTCCTGCATGTGTGACGAAAGGGTGGTGAGTGATGCTCAAAATCGTTGTCTATGTGAACGAACACGAAGTTGCCCGGGCCCACGCTGGGAACATCAGCGACGATCTTGACGGACTCTGCGACTACGAAGTGCGCGTGAACGAGCGGGCTTTCGAACCCCTCGGCATCGAAGAGAAAGCAGTTCGCTTCGAAATCTCGCAGCATGATCGCGCACAGACCGTGTGGACACTCGTTGAGAAGATCGCTGCCATGTGGCTGGAGAAGATCGGTGCGCGAGAACCCCTCACTACAGCTGATGAGGTGACACGCGCCTTTCTGAAACTAAAGAAGGCCGAATTTGTCGGAGGCCGAGCACCGCTGGCTGATCCAGTCAGCGGAGAGGAGTTCGACGCGCTCGCTGCTGACGTCGAGATTGATCCACTGACCAGTGCGCTTTTGGCACTGCAAGAGGCAAGGATCGCACTTGGCCGGGCAAGGTTATCTGGTCCGATTTCCGCAGATGAGATCAGAGCGCGCAAGGTAGGTGAAGAGAGAGACAACGAATTGTTGTCGCAGATCCAGGCGAGCATTCGCAAGTTGGATGAGCGCATCGCTAAAAAAGAGAATGGCCATGACGAGGACAATTGAGCCAGTTTTCAGCAGGACTGAAAACTCCAGGTTCCTGAAGTTGTCGTTTGCGGTTCACGACAGTGAAAGCAATGTGGTGTTCCCAATCTCGCCTGCCGATTTCGAAGGTATCGAAGATCTCACCGATGACGAGATCATGCGTGTTGTTAATGAAACAGCTGACGCCATGGCGCAACTGAGGGATGAGCAATGAAGCCCGTTGTCGACTGGAATGATATCTACGCGAGCGTTCGGAAAGAGCTTGGCGACCATCGCGCTGGCTGGGCTGACCAACTCGCTCTGGTGCTTGAGGATGTGAAGCGCAGCGTTGAGCACCACCCGGATGTTTTTGGGAGTGAACTGCCGGTCGTCCAGCAGATCAAACAAAAAATGGGCGGCCTTCGAGTCTACACGCGAAAGTGCAATCAGAATATTCTCGACGAGCTAGATACGCGTATCGACGAGATCGAGAGGACCTGTGAGCGGTGCGGAAATTCTGCCGGAATCCAAAACATCCAGGGCTACCTGACGACACTTTGTTGTTGGTGCTACCACGAATACCTAGAGTACAGATTTGAAGGGGCTGAAGCGAATTGGCCGACAGATCTCAAGCTCGATATCGCGGATCGATTTCCGGATCTGGTCAGCGCAGATACTGCGAGCCTGAAGCCAGCAATTGGCCCAGGCTGGCTTGTGCTGCTTGGACGGTTTCTCCAGGCTACAGAACATGTAGTCCGGAAAGCTTTCGTCGAACCAGTTGTCGTGCAAATCACCGACGTGAAGACGAACCGAAATGGCTCAATCGACATCGTTTTTAGCAGATACGATCACTGCCTGGATCAGCTGCTTAGGCGGATCGAACTGGATAGCAAGCGCACATGTGCGAAATGCGGCCATAAAGGCGACATCGTCCGAAAAAAAGATGAGGCGAACGTGCTATGTGCACACTGTCATGAACAAGGCGAGTGGAGCCCCTTCGATGAGTGACAAAAAAGATAACATCACAATCGGCACTGGCAGCGTTTATACCGATCTTGGGCTGCCAGAACCTGTTGTCCGTTTGATGTTCTGCGACCTGCGCATTGTAGCCACCAGAGGGCAATTCTACCCAATCGAGATCGCAGTTTTGAGGGTGATGGATGACAAGGCCCGCACCTGGTCATCTCGCATCTACCCTGCCCTGAACTGGTCAACGCAGGTCCTCGACGCATCTCCTATCGACCTGTCGACAGCTCCAGCTGCCGTAGATGTAGCCAACCAAACACTAAATCTCATTGAGAGCTGTGCTGCTGGCTGGATCTACTCGGACTGTTCTGCAACAGGAGCCCTGATCGAACGCCTACTTGCAGAGGCGGACGTCGGCTATCTGCAAAAAGTGGACATTCTCCCGGCCCGTCAGCTGTCTGATGAGATGCGAGATCAACTGAAGAAGAACAGGCGGACATCAGACGATCCCGGAGTGGAGGTGCAGCGGTTGTGGAGCTGCTACCAAGCGACGAAGGAAATGAACAATGAATGATGAGGGATTCTCAGACGAAGAAATCTTCGGCCGACCGTTGGAATCCATTTCCACAGATGACTTGATTGCCGAGATTCGAGCGCGCTTGAAAGTGGATGAAGCGGTTTGGCCAGCGTTGCTCGCCGTTGTGCAGGATCACGTTGTAGCAGTTGATGATGTGGCGATCTGGACCGACGAATGGATTAAAGAGAACAAATGAATCAGGACTTCTTGCGATCAAGAACCCGATCCGCATGGGACCAATCTATACTGGACATCAGATCCTCAACGGCCAGCGGGTCGACTACACGATCCGAGCCTGCGGTTCTGATGACGCCTCGGACGTACACAATAACTGCGAAGGTTGCGACTATACTAAGGATGAGGCTGATTAGTTCAGGTGTCATACTGATATGGTGACGCCCTTGCATACCAAGTTCGATCAGTCGACTTCACAATTGTGAAGTCACAACCCCATCCTAATTGGCATACTTCACAATTGTGAAGTCTTGAGCCCAACATTTAGTGTGACCTGTAAGTCCCCTACCCCACATGTAAATAATCGTTGACATGAATCACCTCATGAGGTCTCTCTAATAGTAGAGCGGCAAACGCCAACACGAGCAGATTGAGGTAACTATGATCCCGACCCTTCCGATTGCGTCGACTAGTCCGGTCGATATCGCTGCTGAGATCAGTACGCGCCTGAATATGGCGATCAAAGAGCACCTGCTCGCGGCCTATGCACCTGACTCTAATAAGCAGCTTAGACTCTTTCCTGCAACCGAAGTTTGCGAGCTGTTAGATATCAGTCACCAATACCTCCGGAAGGCAACTACCGAAGGTAAAGTTGCGGAAGCATCAGAGATCCGCGGCGGCCGTCGTTACTACACCGGACAGGAAATTATCCAACTCCGGCGTGATCTGGATAGCCATGCAAAGCGACCCGGTCGATACGTCCCCTGCCGCCGTGATGGTGAGCACCTCCAACGCATTCAGGTCATGAATTTTAAGGGCGGGAGTTCGAAATCAACCAGCTGTATTCATCTGGCCCACTATCTGGCCTTGCAAGGCTATAGAGTGCTCGCGATTGACCTGGATCCGCAAGCCTCTTTGACGTCGATGTGTGGTCTTCAAACCGAACTCGATGAGAATATCGAGACGGTCTACGACGCCATCACCTACAACAACCCAGTCCCATTCAAAGACGTAGTTCGGCAAACCTACTTTCCGAACCTGGCTATCGCGCCGGGTGGCTTGATGCTGTCAGAATTCGAAACTGAAGCTGCAAAGCAAACCAGTGTCGATGAGCCGTTCTTTATGCGGCTTCACAACGCCATCATGAGTGTCGAAGATGACTACGACGTGGTCATTATCGACAGCCCACCCTCTTTGGGCTTTATCACAATGAGCGGAATGGCATCTGCCACATCCGTGATTGTGCCACTCACGCCGTCCATGTTGGACGTCGCGAGCACCGCGCAATTCCTCCAGATGGCCAGCAGCTACATGGAGGTTATTGAGAGTATTGGCGCCAATCTGAGCTATGACCAATTCCGCCTGTTGGTCACCCGGGACGAGCCAACCGACATTCCGTCACAAACCATTGTGAGCTTTCTACGGGCCCTATTTCAGGAGCGTGTCATGATGGCAACCAGCCTGAAGTCAACGGCTATCGCAGATGCTGTAATGCTCCAACAGAGCATCTACGAGTTGAATAGAAGCGACATTACGCGATCCACCTATGATCGAGCAAAAGCTAGTATGGATGCTGTCGGTGTCGAGGTTGAGCAAATGATCAAAGCATCTTGGGGGCGTGAATAATGGCCACGAAGAAAAAGAGAGACGTCGCCACGAACCTAATGAATTCCGTTAAGGCCTCATCAGTCACCGGCACCGATGTGAAGTCCAAACAGCCTACCAGGAAGCCGTCTACAACTCCCGGCATCCAGCTCATTGAAAGGACCTACAATGCTGTCCGTGAGATCGATCCAGACCTCATTGATGACAGCCCGCATGCTGACCGGTTGGAACTCTTCACAATTGTGAAGTCCGCGGAAGCGCTCACTGAGGATCAAGACGTCGATCTTCAAGATGGATCCCGTGAGCGGCTTGTCGACAGCATTTTGACCCATGGTCAAAAAGTACCAATCTTGGTCCGGAACTCTTTAAAGGAGAAAGGACGCTACGAGGTTATCTTCGGGCGACGCAGGCTTGCGGCGATCCGCTACATCAGATCCAACCCTCGACCAGGGGAAGAAGGGGAAAAAGACAAGAACCTGAAGATCCGGGCGAACGTCGAAACGAAGGACCCACTTATTTCGGATGCCGAATTTGACAACCAAGTTCTTGTAACTCAGGCATTGGAAAATGCAGCTCGCAAGAACCTGTCTGCGTATGAGAAGGCCCGTTTCGCCAATCTCATCCACTCTACGGGCGTGGAGAAACAAGAAGTCGCACGCATGATGAACTTGTCGGCATCCAACCTTTCCAACCTCCTTAAGATCACGAAAATGGTGCCTGATAGCCTGGGCGACATGATCGGGGCCGCATCCGGGTGTGGCCGCCCGAAGTGGGAGGCTCTCGCAACCGCTCTGGAGGAAAAAGCTCTCACCGTTAGGGAGGCGACAAAACTCCTACGTGACATGGACGCAACAAGTTCATCTGATGATCGCCTCAAGGCCCTATTGGCCGAAATCAAGCGCCGGGCTGAACACAAATCCAAGACAGAAGTGCGTGAACTGGGCGGCATTGCAAAGGTTCAGAAGGGCCCTTCAGGCCTAAAACTGACAGTAAACGAAACAAAAGAAACGGCAGGTTTCGCGGATTGGCTCGATACGAACATCGAAAAGATCCTGGAAGAGTCCCTGAAAAGGTTCCAAGCAGAGAACCCAGGGAGAGCTGACTTCACAATTGTGAAGTCTGAATGAGGCAACGAGCAAAGGAGATAAGGCGGAAAAGAGAAACCCCCAGAACCGAAGTTCCGAGGGCTGCACAAAAACCGCATACGCGGAAATTAGTCTAAGCACCTAATTTTTAGCAGCCCGCGAATCACTTCACAAGAAAAAACACCCTTGGGTGATCGGGATTTCTTTGTCTGCTGACAAAAAACATGAGGACAGTTAGAGATTTTGCTCCGGACGGAGCTACCGGGCAATCGGCCGGGCAGGGGAGTAGTGCACCCAAATGGCAGCAACTTCGTGCAGTTGAGGAGGCGCGAGAGGCGCTAGGTCTGAAAGCAACCAGTATAAACGTCTTACGGGCTATGCTGAGCTTCATGTCGGCAGATCGCGTGTCAGAGATGGCACCTGACCATCACGTGGTCTACGCAGGAAATGCTGCGATTGCCCAACGGGCACATGTCAGCGTTCAAACTGTCGAACGGCACATTGCGAAGCTGGTTGACCTTGGCATTATTCAACGTGTCACCGCGGCAAATGGGAAGCGATGGTGCCGGAGGGATAGTGCAGGGCAGGTGGCACTGGTTTCAGGCCTCAGCCTGCTGCCGCTGACCACCAGGCACGCTGAATTCACAGCTGTGGCCGCACAGTACCAACGCACGCAAGATTCACTTAGGGCACTTAAGGATGAGTGCCTACTGGCGTTGGCACGGCTGCAAGAGGTCTGCTGTGAAGGCATCCAGCACCTCATGGATCATGCTCGGACAATCCTGCGTCGCCGACCGCAACAGGACGTTCTTCAGTGCCTTCTGAATGAGATCAATGCGGCTATGCCCGTGGACAACACCGCAGAAGAAGAGGTTCAGCCCAGCAAATTGAGGGATGGTGACATCGAAAATGAGGGGCACAAAGAGCATTCACTGAATCCTGATAGTAAAAAAAGAAAATCTCTTTCGATTAGTTTGACCCAAGACGACATGGAGCGATCTTTCCCAGCCTTGTGCGCAGAATTGCGATTTGCGCGCAACAATGAGGAAGGTTTGCGAATGATGGACGACATTGCCCAACAATTGCGCCTGGGGCAGGCGTGGTGGAAATGCAAAGAAATGGGACCAGCGATTAGCTTTATCTTGTTAGGATACATCCTAGAGCGCGTGGACAGCGTGCAGAACCATCGGTCATACTTGGTGTCTATGATGGGAAGGCTGGAAGCCGGCGAGATCGAGCTGGAACAACTGGTGAGGCCGTTGTGACTTTCAGCGCCTGGAAGTCACACTCGTCAAATAGACCACATCCCTAATGGAACCTTTGCTTCACCAGGCTTCACAATTGTGAAGTGACACGTGCCGATCAACTCATTCAAGATCCATAAGCATCAAATCTACAAGGAAGCGAAAATCTCCTGTTTCACGTGTGCTTGTCAACAAAATATACTTTAGATTGCGTGGTTTAGAGGGAGGCTACCCTGACATTACCCTCTTTTTTCGCTAGTAACGAAAAAGGGGGGTAATACCCTTGGCTTGGGCACCCGGCCTGCTCAAACTCAATGTCAAACTTCACAAACCCTATGAAATAAGGGGCATCGATAGGTCAGTCTTGTAAAGTAAAGACGAGTCAAGTTCAGACTTTACTAGTAAAGGTCGGTAAAGGCCTGCCTTTCAAAGAAAAGTCTTGGCCAGTCTTGTAAAGTAAACGCTGTCTAAACCTTTACTTCGTATCTTCCTCATTGAGCCGAGCAGCTCTTCAAAAAATCATTGAGGAAGATTTTGTTATGTCGACTATTTCATTTTGCAGCTCGAAGGGCGGCTGCGCAAAAAGCACTACATGTATTCTCACATCTCTTGAGGCAGCACGGGCCGGCAAGCGGGTCCTGATCCTTGATAGCGATCCGAAGAAGTGGCTATCTGGCTGGTCGGATATCAAAGAGATCCCAGAGAACATCACCGTTCAACATGTCGAACGCGAAGAGATCACAGAGCAAGCCCTGTATGCCGCCGACGAATACGATGTCGTTCTGATCGATGTCGAAGGCTCTGACGATGCAAGCATCATTGACGCAATTCTGGTGAGTGACCTGGTCGTGATCCCAGGTCAGGCGTCTCTTCCAGATGTAAAGGCGGCCGTCCAGGTCCTGAAACGGGTTCGGTCACGCAGTAAGATTCTTGGACGTGATATCGAGGCACGCGTGCTTTTGACATTCACTGAAGCAGGCCCAATCGAGGCGAACATCAGCAAGGACATGCGCCAGGTTCTGGTAGAGAACAACGCCCCCCTCATGCGTGCGCAGTTGGCGCATCGGCCGATCTTCAAATCAATGGTTTCCGCAGGAGGCGACTATGTCGATCTGCCAGCGCGCTACCAAGGCTCCAACCTGGATTCTGCGGTTGAGAATGTAGAAGCCATCACCAACGAAATTTTCACCCTTCTGCGCGAACGCGCCGACAAATAAGGAGTTCAGCTATGAGTGCAGATACATCCGCAATCGGTAAAGTCACAATGGATGACGATGAGCCATGGTCTTACAAGGACAAGCATGGTCGGAGACCATCAGGTTCTGACACCAAGCATGCCAAACGTGTTCGCATGATCGCCGAGATCCAAGCAGACGCGGGTAGGGAGCTCGACCCTGAAGAGCTGGAAGATGAGATTGAGCTGCGCCTGGAAAAAGAGAAAAAGGCGGCGCGCCAACAAGTCTTCTCCACAAAGGTGAACCTTCGGCTCTATCGCAAATGGGACAAAGTTGCCAAGAAGAAGGGCAAAAGTGTCGTCGTGGCTATGGAGGAGTCGATGCTGGCTTTCCTCGAAAAGCACGATGTCGACTTTGAGTTTTAGTTCAGTAAAGACAAGACTTTACTTAACTTACAGTGGGGCAGGGGGGATCTCCTGCCCTAGGAAGTCCCAAAAATACTGAGTGAGGCACGGTGGCACGCGGAAAATTCATCAGGCAAGCGCGCAACTTCGGAAGACTCTGTGGGCGTCTGTATGTCGAAGGCCAGGATGTCGGAAGCAAACTGATTACCGAAGGGCTTGCTGTCAGATACATTAGTGGAGCGACAAGCTGTCCGCCGCGGCCGGGAAACTGGTGTGGTTGATAGTGTTTCAGCGTCTCGCGATACGTTTGCACCGCTTTCTACCCCGCATTGAAGTATGGATTTCAAATCATGTACCTATTTCCAAAGCCAGATGACGCCTTCAGGGTTGTAGACCGTAACTTCACGTCCATCGTTCTCGGCAGCAAAGAGAGTAACGAGGCGGCTTACAGAGCATGGCAGCGCGCCGAAGCAAAGAACACCCCCATAGGTCAGATGAAAAAGAGTGCTGGGGGTAGGGCAGCGATCAAAGCCGTTAATGACTTTCTGAAAAAACTTGAACTGGATGAGGAGTACCAAGGGTGGTTTCACTCGGCAACTTATGAAGATGTGGCTACATATTGGGCTCAGCACCTTTTCACCTGGAGATTGAAGCAGACTTTGCCTGAAACTGTCGAATTCGTAAGCGCGTTGGCGAAGGGCTCAATCGCCTGTAGGGGTCTCTGGGGGAGTGGGGAGCGTGCAGCGGCGATCCAGATGGTGGCAGATTTGCCTTGGGCGAATACGGACACGATGCAGTGGTATCTGGCTGTTCTACGCACCAATCGGGACGATATCCCCGATGAATGGCATCTGCCGGCACAGGCAATGACGATGTCGGCTATCGCTCGTATGGTCATGCTGGAAGGCAGTAGGCTGGGGTCTCCATCAGATCGTGCCTGGAACATCTATGATCTGATGAATGCGAGACATCCTGATACCGGAGATCTGATGGCTATCCGGTACTTCATGGATCAGACGCTGGCGGCAGCGGAAGGTGTCGAGACCCATTCGGAGTTTGCAGATCTCGCGCTCAAGCATATCGAAGACGACGACACCAGACAGCGGGAAGCGAAGAAGTACCGCGCCGGGAAGGTTGTTCCTCCCCATAAGCAGTGCCTGCAAATCAATGAAAACATGAAGTCTTTCATGTCGAAGAGATCGGCCGAGGAACTCTTTTACCTCGCAAACATCGCCTGTTTTTGTCAAAAGCTGTACAGACGCTTGCAAAAAACTCGGGACCTGGGCCTCGATCCGATCACTCCTTTTGATGACTTCAAGGCATTTCGAGATGTGCCCGAAGATCAACTGAAAGAGGCTATGAAACACGCAGCCTCTTACGAGTTCTCGATGGGGTTTTAGTCCTCATCGTAGTAGGCGCTCTCCCAGTCATCTGGGCGCTCGTCATACCCGCGGTCAGTCCAGTATGTGTCGTGTTCCGGGTTGAGCTGGTTTGCGCGATTGTCGATTTCATCTTGGCTGTGATCATGTCCATTGAAGCGTCCCATTTGCTTTCCTTTCTTGCTTAGGGTGACTTCAAACTATGATGAGTCGACCAAGCCGTTCAGTGGATAAACGGGGACAACTTTAGCCGGCTGACAGACGTCGAAATCCATTAGGGTGCTGGTTTTCCATGACTTGTATTTTTGCGATATCTTTTCAATTTATCCGCGAATGATAAGCTGACCGTGATTATGAGAAACGTTTCAAATAGCGAGCATTGACTGTGGCAGATTTTGCACTTTGGCTGATCTTAGCATCGCCGCTCTTTGTGATTGTGTTGATCATCATGATGGCATCCAAAAGGAAGAAAATTCGGAGCCTTGAGGAGGCACACCACGAAGAAGTTCAAGAACTGGAAAGAGATAAGGCGGATGAAATCTCCAAACGCGAAGCTCTTGAAGGTCGCTTCAGCGGCGTTCTGGATATTGAGAAAGAAATCCAAGATCTGGCTGCAACAAAGTCGGAGTTGGAGAGGTCTACCGAGCAAATCAGAGCGGACTACAAATCAAAGAAAGCGGTGTTCGACCGCCTAAAGTCAGAGCTGGCAGTTTACGATGACCGGCTGTCTTTCGCCGAGCTTGGCGTGTACGAACCTCACTTCGAGTTCCAAGACAGTGAGAGCTACAAAGAAGCCATCAAGGAAGTGCGATCCCGCCAAAAGGCCATGGTGTCCGCCAAAACAGCGGTTACCTGTGACATCGAGTGGACTCTCGATGGCAGTAAGTCAAAAGGCAAAACCATGACCGGCCGCAATATCCGGCTGGCTCTCAGGGCGTTCAACAATGAATGCGAAGCAGCCATCGCCAATACACGGTGGAACAATGTGAACGCGATGGAGAAACGGATCGGAAATGCTCGGGTTCAGATCGACAAGCTGAATGAATCTAACCGCATAATCATCGAGCAGCCCTATATTGACCTGAAGCTCGAGGAGCTTTGGTTGGCACATGAATACAGAGAGTGCCTTAAAGTCGAAAAGGATGAGAGGGCCGAGGCTTCCAGGCTTGCCCGCGAAGAGGCCAAGTTACTAAAAGAAGCGGCGGCGGCTCAAAAGAAGGAAGAAGAATACCAGGCGCTGCTGGATAAAGCCCGTGCGGAAGCAGGTATGGCAACTTCCAATGAAATCGATGCCGCTAACACGAGGGTCGCGGAACTCGAACAGCAACTAGAAGAAGCCCGTGAGAGAAACGAGCGTGCTCAGGCTATGGCTGAAATGACCAAATCGGGTTACGTCTACATCATATCGAACATAGGCTCTTTTGGCGAAGATGTTATCAAGATCGGCATGACACGCCGGTTGGAACCTTACGACCGTGTGCGGGAATTGGGAGATGCCAGTGTACCCTTTCTATTCGACACCCATGCCATGATTTACTCAGATGATGCGCCGGCACTGGAAAGAGCTCTTCACGCGGAATACGAGGATCGTCGGGTCAATACAGCGAACTACCGCAAGGAGTTTTTTCGGGTCACTGTTGATGAGGTGGAGGAAGCCGTGAAACGCCTAGCACCGGAAGCTGATTTTTTCAGAGATATTGAAGCCCAAGAATTTCATGAGACCATCGCCAAACGCAAACAAGAAGCTGAACTGATGGAAGTAGAGAAAGCTGCTGAGTTTCCAGATGAGATTTAATGCAATCAGGATGCCGCTCGTCTCTCTGATCTCGCAATGGTGCCTTGGAGTCGCATTTTGGCTATTGGCAGGCTCCGTTTCAGCAGCCGAGATAGTTCTGTCCGAGGGTCTGACCTCTGATCAAAAGATTATATCGATCAGGGGGCCAATAGAATTCGGGGACGACGATACATTTTTTGATCTCGCCCAGCAGACTGAGAAAGCAATCGTGTTTCTGGAGTCCCCGGGCGGGAATGTAGATACCGGAATTTCCATAGGCGCCGAGATCGCCATTCGTGGCTTCACCACGTTAGTTCTGGATGGTGATGGTTGTCACTCGATTTGTGCAGTCATTTGGGTTTCAGGTGTTCGCAGGTACATGTCGCCAGATGCTGATATCAGTGTTCATGCCGCTTACCGGCTGGTGAACAACAAAGATGGGGATTTAGAGTTACCTGAATCTGGAGTGGCAAATGCCAAGATTGGTGCCTTTCTCAATGAGGTTGGATTGAGCCGACAGGCCATTGAATACTTTACAATGGCACGGCCAGAAGAACCTTTGTTGCCAATAACCCCTGCCATTGCACAGCTGCTCGATATCGATGTGCATATCCAGGATGGGTTTAAAGTTACAACGGCCGCTGAAAGGCCTACACCGCGTCGGATTACCCGCCAAGTATCGGAGTATTTTGGCTTGGCGGGAAACTGCGTGAGCTTATTCGGGATCGAGCCATCCTATTGGACCGCCCAGGGGGAGCGGACTCTAAGGCGTGGGCATGAACTGTTCGGTGGTGAAGTATTTGCGTCTCTCCTTGGGGAATACACTTCGGCAACCAAAGCGGAACTGAAGAAAACGGGTTTTGTTAGGTGGTGTATTGCTGCCGAAGCTGGTCTGCGATCTGACGGACTTCCCACGGGTCTGGCAGGACCCAGCTACGACTGCGGGAAGGCATCTACTTCGACCGAGCATTCTATCTGCTCATCAAGAGACCTGTGGGCGATGGACCGGGCAATGGCCAGCTTGTATTTCTATTTTCGAGAGAACTCGGACACAAATCGATCACGAGCTTTCTTGTCTTCGCAACGAAAGTGGCTCCAGAGGAGAGACTCATGTGGGGCCAGCGTCGAGTGTCTACTAGAAAGGTACTCATCGCGCTTGTTTGACTTTGGCGTCTGATTCAGACGACGGAATCCAATTCTTGAAAATCGGAAATTCCAGTAGAGGGTAGAAATGCCAGAATACGACTTAAGAACGATTCAGGCGATGCAGGACGCTGGTCTTGACACCGTAGTCGAGTTTGGTGGCGGTTTTTGTCAAGTCACATACGTCTCGCTAACGCCTCAACAAGTTTTAAGATACCTCGAAGAAGGGTTGCCCTACGTTCTTCGCCTCCAAGGAATCGAGCCTGAGGAATTCGAAGAGTGGCAAACACATGATGGACGAGCACTTTGCAAAGAAATCCTGAAAAGCGGAAAGCTGTGCGGCAACCAAGTTGCCTCCCAGTGCTCCCTCGACGAATGGAAGCGCCTACATCGAAATGAATACTGTCTACGTCACGGTGGCGAATAAAATATCAGGAAAGGCACCAGCTGTTGAATGAAACTGTAGACCTGCCAAAAGACCTCGCCGTCCAAGTGTGCAAAGCTCTGATTGCATGCGTTGATGAGCTATCTGTTCATCATGTTATAAAGTACGGTCACCTCGAAGGCACACAAAATCCAGCCGTTCTCCTACGAATGGAGCAAGAAGACCAGGTCAGGCAAAATGCACTTCCTGTGCTCAACGAACTGTGCGACCGGTTAACCGCAGAGGGAGTTGATCCAATTGCTTGATCTATTGGTGCCGCTGCTAGTACTTGTCTTCGCTATTCTAGTGATCTGGCTGATCTTCAGTGTCGTCGGTGACATGGCTAAAGCTCGCGGTCACAGCCCTTGGCCCTGGTGGATCATCTCCGTTTTCTGGTCACCCTTTGGATCAATGATTGTCCTCTGGCTCTTTTTCGATGTGGCAGACGAAGATCAAGTTTGAGACTGGGGTCGCTGAGGCGCGCCAGAGATTGATGCAATAAACACATCTGGAATAGTACGTTGATCAAAACTGAATCTGAGGCAATGCAAGACATTCTGGACTGGTCCCAGGGTAGACCGGTTTGGCAAAGGGACGCACTGCGCCGATTGGTTTCCAACACGGAGCCGTTGTCAGATAGGGAAATCCTTGAACTGACAGAGTTGTGCAAGAACTCTACGCTGCCAGCTGACCCATTGGCATCGGAGCATATCACCGCTCAGAAGTCGGGTGCGCCTACAGTTGCCTTGAAAGCTCTCCGCAATGTTCAAAACGTCAACGCGCTCGCAGAAAACCAGTTGCTCACCTTTATTCCAAAGGGTGTAACCATAATCTATGGGGACAATGGTGCTGGAAAATCCGGTTACGTCCGCATCCTGAAAAGTGCATGCCGAGCCAGATGGAAACGCGGGCGCGAAGACGAGATTCTGGCCAATATCTATGGAACGCCGACTGGACCGCAGCGCGCAGAGGTCGAATTTCACGCCGGAGCGCAGGTTCAGAAATCAGAATGGACCAGTGACTCAGCGTCAGCCGCGCTGCTTTCCGAGGTTAGTGTATTCGACACACGGACGGCTAACGTGCACGTCGAGGAAACAAACGATCTGGCTTATACTCCATTCCCAATGAGGTTGCTGGAGCGTCTTGTATTGTCATGCAAGGGCGTCAAAGAAAACCTGGACCGCGAAATTGCGGATTTGAAGCGGCAAACTCCACAAAGCATTTCTGCGCCCAAGTGTTCCCAGGATACTCAGGTGGGTCAGGCCATCGCGTCTCTCAGCAAGGATACAGATTTAGAAACGGTGTCTGAACTTGCCAACCTTTCTGAGGTAGAGGTTGCCCGGCTGGCCGAACTCAATGCAGACTTTGCACAGGACCCTCAAGCCGCAGCTAGGAGGCTACGGGCGCAAAGAACTAGATTGCAGTCGCTCCATGAGGATTTGCAGAACGTCTTCAATTCGGTTTCCTCGGCAAACATCGAAAAGCTAAGAAGCCTTGCTGCGGACCTTAAGAGTAAGAGCGAAGCGGCTGCCGTTGCCTCAAAAGGGCTCTCCAAGGACGAAACTCTAAAAGGTGTTGGCTCCGAAACCTGGCTCGCGCTTTGGGACGCAGCCAGGGCCTACTCGGTGCAAGAAGCTTATCCCGGCATCGTCTTCCCTGTGGCGGACGCTGGATCACATTGTGTTCTTTGCCAGCAGGAACTGGATGGGGATGCCAGCACTCGGTTGAAACGGTTTGAGGACTTCGTTCAGGACAAGACACAAAAGGAAGAAAAAGACGCACAGCAAGCATTGGATGCCATACGAGACCAGATAGCCAAGACTTCAATTTCAATGACGAAGGTTTTGGAAGCAAGACGGTTTCTTGGTGATGAGCTTGGAAAGCCTGAGCTTGCTGATGAGTTGCGCCGGGCAGCTCTGCTATTGATGTGGCGAAGACGGCTCGCTCTTGGATCCAACGGTGATACCGTTCTTGAACTGGCTAGCTTCGATCCAACTCCTCTGAATGCGGTCATGGATGCTCTCGAAAGCCGAGCGCAAGTTATGTTGGCCGATGATGAAAGCGAAGACCGCAAGGCTCTGAAAGCGGATCTTAGCGAACTGCAAGATCGTCAATGGTTGGCGGGAATCGTTGATGATGTCACGGCTGAAGTAGACCGCATGATACAGGTCGATGTACTAGAAACAGCTCTCAAGGACACACGACCCGGTTCCATTACTCAGAAAAACACATCTCTGTCTGAGGCTTTGATAACTGATCGTTTGCGTGGCAGATTTCTCAGGGAGATTGATCATTTAAATCTGGCTGGTCTCGAAATTGAACTAGCACAAGCCCGATCACAGCATGGCGTTTCTCGGTTCCGTGTAAGCTTAATCGAAAGCAGTTCAAGCAATGCCGGTGATATATTGAGTGAAGGGGAATACCGCTGCGTCGCTCTTGCTGGCTTCATGGCCGAACTTGCAACCAACGACAGCGGCTCTGGTATCATATTCGATGATCCGGTTTCATCGCTGGACCACCTTCACAGAAAGGCCATCGCACAAAGGTTGGCCGAAGAAGGGCGGACCAGGCAGGTGATAGTGTTTACTCACGACCTGCCTTTTCTTTTCATGCTCCGGAGCGCTTGCGCCCATGTGGATGACCCTGGGATGAGGACCGACGTCGCCTTAAGGCACATCCAGAAGAAGAACAGGACACCCGGTCATTGCCGAAATGAAGCACCTGACAGAGCCCAAGATGCGCAAGCACGCCTCGCAACAATGCGCAAGCACCTTGAGAATTGCCGTGTTCAGTATGAAAATGATCCAGACAGTACAGTTTGGTTGGTTACTGCAAGAGGGTTGATCGATAGCCTTAGGCAGACGTGGGAAACCGCCATAGAAGATGCTGTTGCGCCGGTATTGAGGACTTTTTCCTCCAAGGTGGACACCAAAGGCTTTGCGAAGCTCTCAGCGATAACGGAAGCGGATGCGACAACGATGCGCCAACATTACGGAGTTTGCTCTGAGCTGCTGCACAAAGCATCCGATGCCTTGAACCCAGTAGCACCGACACCGGATGACATAGATCGGGAGTTTGATGCATTGCAGAACTGGCTCAACGCGCTTGCCCAACGTCAAAAGAGCATCAAAGTCGGATGAGCTAGTGAAAATTGCCGAAGCACTAATCCGCTGATTTCAGGGGGCGACGAGTCTCAAAGATTCAGTCTCATTAATTACGTACTCCGACAATGTGCCCGAGTGTAGTCGGGACAACTGACAATGTGAGTTATGAAAACCCCGCAATTGTTCCGGGTATCGGAACCTTTGGAGTTGTGATTTATTTAACAGGCTGGCAGCTCACCATCCAGCGTTGTGCTCAGGAGTTATGGGAATATCCCGGGCGCTCATTCATGCCACAACGATAGGAATACTGTTATGAGCGAAATGTCAGATAGAAAAATCATTCTGGGGCCTCTCGTGCTTCCATATGAAACGGTCGTCTGGAGCCCAGAAGAAGTTAAGCCATTTCGGCCAGGGCTTACTAGTCTGGCAAATCCAGCTTTGGTGGCGGTCGACCAATTTATATGTATCACTGAATTTGATCCGCTTTGTGCGCGACTTGGCTTGTCGCATAGCGAGACGATCATGAAGTTGGTTCGCGACCAAGAATCTTAGTGAACTATGGTGCTGTACTACCAGATTTGGTGATCGCTTATTGAGAAAGCTGATACACAATAATTCGGTTCCCAATCGGTGTTAAAGTCGGTTGGGGGCTCTAATAACATTCTTGCTCGTGAGTCATTGATAGTACAGGAAATATACCGTGGCGCAGCCAGTGGTTGCAAGCATTCGCGCGTCGTACTCAGCCACCTGTATTTCGCTCAATGCGGTAAGACTGATCCAGCGGTTTCGTAGGGGAGGGGTCTGAACCTGATTGGCAAGCGACAACTCGTCTCCTGATGCACCGGGAATCTATTGGTATTGTCTTACCGCTATGGTCTGAGGCACACTGCTGCAAACAAATCACCCTCGGTGGTGGTTATCTGGGAGACGCAAATGAGCAATGTACCAGCGTTCAGTCGCTGTGAATAAGCTGGCATTATCCAATAGCAGGTCACCCGCTCTTGCCCCGATTTCGCCGCGTCGTGAGCTTGGCGCATACGAAGCCTTGTTTTTAGAGCAGGGAGCGACTTTCAAACGATTGGCTGAAAGGTTTGCGAGTGATCCAACTGCGTTGCCTTCAGACTTTGTTTCTCCGCAAGACGCCGACGCCGCCGCCAAGAGAACCATTGAGAAGCTTTTTGCTTCAGGCGTTAAGCAATTCGGCGTTCGAATACACAAAGCTGGTGACTATCCTGAGAAGCTACGCCATGCCAAGTACCCCGTCGAACTGCTCTACTACCAAGGGGCTTGGGAACTCAGTGAAATGCGCGGCCTTGCTGTTGTTGGAAGCCGTAAACCATCAGAGGATGGTGCCCGCAGGGCCGCACGTCTGGCCAAGGAACTCGTAAAGCGAGATTTCGCCGTCGTGTCGGGGCTGGCGACAGGAATCGATACCGCCGCACACACTGCGGCTCTGGAGGCCGGAGGTGTTACAATTGCAGTGATCGGCACGCCACTTGGCGAATACTACCCAAAAGAAAACCGTGATTTACAGGACCACATTGCAAGGGAACACTTGCTGATTTCTCAGATTCCGGTTCTGCGTTATGAGGTCCAGCCATTCCAGCACAAAAGACAGTATTTCCCTGAGCGGAACGCGACGATGAGTGCCCTCACGGAGGGGACTATTATTGTCGAGGCTGGCGAAACCTCTGGCACTCTTACACAAGCGCGTGCAGCTCTCTATCAAGGGCGCAAGTTGTTTATCCTAGAAAGCTGTTTCCAAAATCCAGCCATCACATGGCCTGCTCGCTTTGAGAAAGAGGGCGCAATCAGGGTTCGCGAACCGAACGACATTTGGAGAGCTCTAGACTAAATGCGCCTCTCTGAAATTGACGATCACAACAGGGGTGACCATTCTTACCTAACCCCGCATGATGAGTGCTTCTACCTTTTGGAATACACTTCGGGGCGGGATTTCCGCTTTTCCAAGGCCAATCAGATCATCTCGAACCTCAAAAAGAAACCGAGTGAACGACTTTCAAAGGGCGGCTACCACTATAAGGCGCAGGTAATACGTCAGGCATCCAATACGCTAAGAGGGGCCTTAGACCCAGGCTGGTTGAGGACCAGCACGCTCATCCCTGTTCCAGGGTCAAAGTGTTTCGGACACCCAGACTACGATGATCGTATGGAACAAATCTGCCGAGGCATCCAGGAAGGGTTGGACGTCAGGAATCTCGTTACACAAACGGTTTCAACAGAGGCGGCTCATGAAGCCGGAAACAAACCGCGGCCGAGCGTTGACGAACTGGTAGACATTTATCAGATTGACGAAAACCTGTGCGATCCATCTCCTACGGACATTGGCGTATTTGATGATGTTCTGACAGCGGGAACGCATTTCAAGGCAATGAAAGCCGTCCTCAACAGGCGTTTTCCTGGTGTTAGAGTGACTGGCTTCTTCATCGCACGCCGGGTCTTTCCAAACCCTTTTGAGTAGCCATGACCTTCCAAGATAGGGGATTTGTCGCAACCCAGTTTAGAATGTGCCCGCTGCTTCAAGTCAATTCCGTGTAATAGACATTATGGTAAATATATCAGCGCTACTGACCTAAATCCAAGCCTCTAAGCACTCTGATTGACCAGCCTTGGGCTATCGTTTTGCAAATTTGGGATTCCTGTGAGCGTACGGCCGTGCCGGCGAACAAACGACTGCGTAAGGCTCGGTTTTATCGTTGTCTACTGTTAGCATGATTGGCCGGTCGCAGCCCGAAGCGGACCTTCAAAATTGAGCTTCCCAAACTTGGCAACGCGGATTTTGAAACAAGTCGCCTCAAGCCGCCCGTTAAGCTGCGCCCGTCAGCTGACAGACAATTGCTTTCCAGTAGAAAATATCCGGAAAGTTCGATGGCCGGATCGGAAAAGCGGGTCGCCTTCGATCAGCCGGACAATGCTGTCTCTATCGACGGCATTAACAATCCACAGGCCACCGACGGGCTTGGCGGTCTCGTTTGGTGCAAGTGATGCACCGTCAACAAAGATGTGAGGTTGAGCTGTAAGGTAGGTGAGGTGGTCCACAAATAATTGCTCTCGAACCGCCGACATCTCCGGTGCGTCTTCAAAAAGAACAATCCAGTGATTCATATCATTAACCTGTTTCTACATTTGTGACTTGAACCTTGTTGAATCCAATCATTTTAGAGCGTGTACTCCTGTAAGTCTTCGACAATCCCGAACGCCCCTTGAAAGACACTCTTTATATTGTTCAAAGCAGCAGTGTGTGAGGGCTCGGTGTCCATATGCACGCGGAAATGAGTAAGCAGAAGTTGTTTGACGCCATTGCTGTGCGCGTTTGAAGCAATCTCAGATGGGGAGGGCGTCAGGGTAGCCATCATGGGATGAGCGGGCTCGCCGTCCAAGCGGTAGCACCAGTGAAGCAAAAGGTCGGCGTTTTTTGCTAGAGCGGACAAGTCGTCACACAATCCAGCATCTCCCGAGTAGACAAATTTCTTGCCTTCACTTTGCACAGAGAATGCAAGGCAGGACAGAAAGGGTTGCGCGTGAGGTACTTCGCACGACGTCAACAACCAGTCTTTGCGTTCGTACGAAAAACCCGGTTCAATCTCTTGTACCTGCGGCGTTGGCCAAGGCCGTGGCAAACTGCCTCCGCGTGCTTTCCAGACTTCTTGGCTCGGTACAAAATCTGTGCGTGCACGGAGGTCGTGCGATAAGACGCCGCCTGGGCCGAAGTACCCCTCGGTGACTAGCGCGATAGGCGGCGGACCAAACACTTTGAGGGGCGCGGCACCTTCGTCCCAAGCGGCATGTACCAGGCGCGCATAGTCCATCATGTGGTCCGTATGCAGATGCGTGAAGAAAAGGTGAGTGATGTCTGAAGGCGAGCGACCCGAGCGCAAAAGGTTGTCAAACACGCCACCCCCGCAATCAAACAAGATCACGTCATTCCCGACTTCTAGAAGGTAGCCGCTGGAGGCACGGCGGACGTAGGCTTCAGGAGAGCCAGAACCTAGAATAGTGAGCTTCATTACGTGACCCCCGGCGGCGGTGTTGCGCCGGGAGCACCGAGCTTCAACGCAGCTTCGCGCCCCCCATATTGTGCGATCAAATCGGCCTGATCGTTAAATGCCAATGCGTCGACAGCTTCGATATCCACGTGGTGCGACATAGCCTCCTGCATTCGCAGCAGCTTATCTTTGTAACGAGGATCTGGGGCAAGATTTGTCAATTCTTCCGGATCTTCCAAAAGGTCAAACAGCTCTGGTTCGAAGCCGATATACTGGTTCAACTTCCAGCCTCCTTGGCGCAGCATGAATGCTCCGGACACGGCCCCGGCGGCGTGATATTGGCTTAGAATTGCACGGTGTAAGTGCGGGGGGGCAGCAGCGATTTCAAATAGTGACTGCCCTGCACAAGCAAAGTCCAAACAAAAGTGTGCAGGTATAGTAGCAGAAAGGTCCAGAAGGCTGACTGGCGTTTCACAAATACCGATGGGCACATTCGGCCCGGCCATGATCATCGGGATTGCAACGCTCTCTTCATAGAGATTGGATTTTCCCCAAAGCCCACGTGCGCCAACATTGTCGCCATGGTCGGACGTATATACAACTACTGTGTCATCAGCCATGCCGCTTGCTTGTAAAACATTCAAGATTCGACCCACATTGCTATCCAGCCAGCTCGTAAGACCGAAATAGGCCGACATGGCTGCAAGCCGTTCTTCTTCGCTGTCGAAGCGGTTTTCGCTATCCATCATAGCATTTTGTTTTTCTACCCATGGGTGACGGACGTGGCCTTGATTTGGGTGGAGTTTCGCTGGAGGAAGGATATCAGAAGGGTACATTTCGAAGAACTCTTGAGGACAGACCAAGGGGAAATGCGGTGCGACAAGACCAACGTATAGACACCATGGTTGGTCGTCGTCTTCTTCCGCTCGGTTCAAAAGCCATTCTTCGGTTCGCTTTGTGACGGCTGCATCATACTCTGTATACTTACTTTGACCTGGACCAATATACTCGCCAAGCATACGAGGTTTCACACTCACGCGCTCATCCTCGCGCCTGATCGAAGCCCAAACCATGCCAACGCCGTCTGCCACCATCATAGGCAAATGCTCAGTGTCGAAACCCGCTGGATCCTCCGGCGCACGGTAGTGTAGCTTGCCAATACTTTCGACAGGAATGCCTCCTCTTTGTAAGGCATGACCCCAACCCTTTATCTGACCGGTATAGGGCATTGCATTGTCCCAGAGCCGTGTGACATGGACAGGTTGGCCAGTCGCAAAACTCGCGCGCGCAGGGACACAGATCGGGCACGGGGTATAGGCGTTACTAAAGCGGGTTCCTCGAGCCGCCAGTGCATCCAGATTTGGTGTTTGCACAAATGGGTGTTCGGCACATCCCATGGCACGCGCTTGATGTTCGTCCGACATGATCACCAGAAAATTTGTCATGACGTTTCCTTTTCGAAGTCCTGCGTCGCAGCTTCGATACGTTTGAGCACTTCTATGAAGTTTCTACGTTCTTTAGCCGTAAACTGTGCATTCAAGGCGGACTGGCGGCTCCGCATTCTCGGCAGTGCTTTTTCGTAAAGTTGGCGTCCTTTCGGGGTGATATGTAGGACGGACGATCTGCTATCCGATTCGCTTTCCCGCACGGATAGCAGGCCTTCCTTTTCCATGATTTTAATTGTGCGGCTGAGTTGGCTTTTATCCATCAGAAGGCGGCGAACGATCTGATGTGGCGCCAGCGGACCAACGCTTATAAGCATTACCAATACCCGCCATTGCACCTGAGAGAGCCCCGCAGTTTCCTTAAGGATTTTCGAAGCTTGGGCATTCAATTGAGCATAAACCCGCGACAGACGCAGGGTGATCATCTGCTCTAAAGGTTCCTCATAGGGACCTAGATGGTGGTCATTGTCCATTTTCATAAATCACCCTTCACTTGCCTGATGGTAGGAGGAGTTTGGTTGACACGTCAACCGATTTTAGTTGACAGGTCAACTTAATTCCGGCGATGCTTGGTGGATCGCGTTAGGGAGGAAACGCTATGAATAAAGCACTTAAGACCATCGCTGCTACTGCTCTTGGTTTGGCGCTGGCCGTATCCGCACAGGCCGAGGACTGGGCGCCACCCGGACCCATTAAGCTGATGATCGCATTTGCAGCAGGGGGTGGAGCTGACACCCAAGCCAGATTAATCGCGGAAGATCTTGAAGCGGCTACCGGATGGGAATTCATTCCCGAGCAAGTGACTGGCAAGGGCGGGATGAACCTTGCGATGGCAATTAAGGATATGCCGAACGATGGATCCGTGATTGGCATGGTCGTGACGGAAACACTTGGGTACAACATGCGGGCGGCGGACGCGGGCGTTGGCCCATCGGATTTCACCGGCATCACCACCACGGCCGGGTTCCAAATGGGGGTTGTGTCACTTTCGTCTAAAGGCTGGAATAGTTTTGAGGACGTAGTAGCCGCGGCTAATGCCGGTGAAGAACTCCGTTTTGGTGTTATGAGCCCACGTCTAGCCGATCTGGCGTATCTGCTAGGTAAAGCGCAAGGCGTAGACTTCAACATTGTTTCGGTCAAAGGCGGTCGCGCAGTTATGAATGGCGTCAACGCGGGCGACATGGATCTAGGTTTCATGGCAGGTATCCAGGGCAAGGGTGTGGCGGCCGGTGACCTGGTCAATCTGGCATCGGCGCTGTCCGAACCGCTGAAACAGACGCCAGATGCACCGACCTTTGCGGATCTTGGCGTTGAGTTCGACTCTGACGGTGCCTTTGTTTTTGTAGGTCCAGCCGGTATGGACACAACGGTACGTGATGCATTGGCTACCGCTATTGGAACCGCGATTTCGACCGAAGGAACAAAGTCCAACGCGATGATCACTAAGGCATTTGGCGGGCCATTGATCCAGAATGGCGACGAATTGCAACAGCGTTTGCAAGCCGAATATGACAAGGCGGGTGAGTTGCTGGAAGCCGCATCTGAATAGTCAATCTGCCCCGCTTTTGGGTGGGGCAGTCATACTTCGCCACCAGTTATCATCGATCAAAGAGACAGGCGTATGTCCCCCGAGAAAGCAACAAATCGCGCCTTGGCATTTGGTGCCATTGTGGTCGCGCTGTTTATCGCCCTTGTGTGGGTTCCCATGGATACGGATACCGGACTGATTGAAAAAGTGCGCCGTCAAGTATCCATCGGAGACGCCTTCGCGCCTACGTTGGCAGCGGTTTTTATCGGTGTTGGGGGGATGCTTTTAGCTATTCAGCGGCTATCGGTAATGGACGGACGCTTGCGCATTGCCAACTTAAGATTTCTTGCCACGTTACTAGTGCTGCTTTTGGTGTGTTTTGCCATCATGCGCTGGACAGGTCCAGCAGCAGTAGCTCTGACTGGTGCAGGTGAAAACTATGCATCTTTGCGCACAACCGCTCCTTGGAACATAGTCGGATATTTTTTCGGTGGAAGCGTGATGATTGCTGCACTCATCGCAATGATTGAAGGGCACGCCTCCTTTCGCGCGTTTTTGATTGGTGTGGTCGCGACCACTCTTTTGATTCTACTCTATGACGTGCCATTTGACGATCTTTTACTGCCGCCCAACGGGGACGTTTGATGGAGGTTTGGACCTACATCCAACTTGGTGTCGCGGCGGTGTTTCACGGGCCAGACCTCTTTTCGATTGCTGGATTTGGTGTTCCGGTGACCCCGATGATGGTGCTGTTCGGTTTCTTATTGGGCATTGCAGTGGGAGCAACTCCGGGTTTGGCAGGGCCGATGGCAATGGCAATTTCACTGCCTATTTTGATTTCAATCTTCGGCTTTTCGCCTGATGCGCTATTGCCTGTAATGGGCTTTTTGATCGGGATCATGAAAGGGGCCACGATTGGCGGCGCGGTGCCAGCGATTCTGTTCAATACACCCGGCACACCAGATGCATTCATGACCACACTTGACGGTTACCCGATGACGCAGGCTGGCAAGGCACGCAAGGCCTTGAAAATCGCGCACGTGAGTTCGGCATCGGGGGACACTTTCTCGGATATTGTGTTGATCCTGTGTGCGCCGTTTTTAGCTGTGCTTGTAGAGGCTTATCTGGATTTGCCTGAGAAAACCGCGCTGTTGGTCTTGTCGCTTGCCTTCATTGCCTCGGTAATAGGGGACTCTGTCGGCAAAGGGCTGATTTCAATGGGGCTCGGCTTGTTGGCGGTCTACATCGGAACGGGTGAAGACTTCTATCCGCGCCTTACAATGGGTACGCAGACGCTGGCGCAAGGATTTCCAGTTGCGACTGCAATTCTTGGCGTATTAATCCTTGGCGAGGTCTTTAAGTCTATTGAGGACCTTTGGCATGACCACCGCCGCACTCAAAAGCGGTTGTCGTACAATGAAATCGGTGACCAGCATTTGAGTCGCTCTGATCTTCGCCGCATCACGCCTTATATCGCCCGTTCTGCCGTCATCGGCACAGCCATCGGGGCATTGCCCGGGGTTGGGAGCACTTTGGCCGCGACGCTCGGGTTTACCACTGGAAGTCGGCGTCACGCCAAAAAGTCACCCGAGGAAACGCAGTTTGGTAAAGGCGCGCCAGAGGGCATTGCATCGACTGAGGCGGCTAACAGTTCAGTTTCCGGCGCAAACCTTATTCCGGTTCTCAGCCTCGGCATTCCTGGAAATGCCGCAGCAGTTTTTTTGATACTCGCCGCTGACAGCATTGGCGGCTTCAACCCCGGACCTTCGGTTTTCAAGTTTACCACGGGCGGAATTAACCCGGAACTGGTCATGGCCTTTGGCCTTTTCACAATCATGATGCTCGCGAACCTCTTCAATTGGACAATCGGAGGCGGGTTTATGCGGGTCGTGGGGTACATGATCCGCATCCCAAAACACATGTTGCTGCCCGTTGTGCTGTTGCTGACGTTTACAGCGATCTATGTCCAAGAGGCACGCATGTCGGCGATCTGGTTCGCGGTTGGGTTTGGAGTGCTGGGGTATCTTATGCGCCGTGTGGGTATGTCTCCGCTACCTTTCGTGATTGCGTTTATTCTTGGCGGCAACCTCGAAGAAACTGCGCGCCAGGCCTTTGCTGCAACCGGCGGTGATGCATGGTTCCTGTTCAATAATCCCATAGCCGCAACATTTATGGCGCTGGCCGTTATCGTTGTTTTTTTCTCTAGTCGTTCCCGCAAGGAGGCCAAACCATGAGCCGTCCCAACATCCTTTTGATTTCGGCAGACCAGCACCGTGCGGATTGTTTTGGCTTCATGGGGAGAAAAGTGAAGACGCCTCATCTGGATCAACTGGCCGCAGACGGCACGCATTTCACATCTTGCATCACGCCTTCTGTGGTCTGTCAGCCAGCGCGGGCCTCAATCCTAACAGGGCAGCTCTGCCGCACACATGGGGTGCACGACAACGGTATCGACCTCGATCCTGAAGTTGGCGGGAAGGGCTGGGCTGGAGCTATGGCTGCTGCTGGTTATCAGACCAGTTTTTTCGGAAAGGCGCACTTTTCTACCTACCACACTTACGAGCCCACCGGGACGCCCGAATGCCTTCAATCTGGGGCTGATTACGGTGCGGATTGGAACGGACCCTATATGGGATTTCAGCATCTTGAGTTGATGTTGGTCGGGCACAATTGGTGGGCACCAGTGAAGCCACCATTGGGTCAGCATTATGAGCGATTTTACCACGCCGATGGGCGCGGGGATGAACGTACAAATTTGATGTGGGAAAACGCAGGTGACACCAAGGATGCCGCGCAGACGTGGCATTCCAAGCTGCCCACCGCATTTCACAATACGAGCTGGACGTCGGATCGGTTTATCGAGTGGCTGAAACATGGGCGCGATGAAGAAAAGCCATTCTGCACATGGGTGAGTTTTCCCGATCCGCACCACCCTTTTGATTGTCCCGAACCTTGGTCGTGGCTGCACAAACCGGAAGATGTGGACCTACCACCCAACCGCACCCGTAGTTTTCTGGGCAAGCCGTGGTGGCATAAAGCGGCGATGGAGAATGAACCGGCAGACCCTAAATTTGCAGATGTGCGCAAGGCTTACAGCCGAATTGCGCCCCAAACAGATGAACAACTACGCGAGATTATTGCCAATACCTATGGCCAGATCGCCTATATTGACCATGAAGTCGGACGCATGCTTATTGCCCTCCAACAAGCGGGTTTGGGTGAGAATACAATAGTGATTTACATCTCTGATCATGGTGATTGGCTAGGTGATCATGGGCTTATCCTTAAGGGCCCGATGCACTATGAGGGTTTGCTAACAGTGCCAATGATTGTGCGCGGCCCAGGTATCCCTGCTGGTAAAGCCGTGGACGAGCCAGTCTCAACACTCGATCTGGGGCCGACCTTTTTGGACTATGGGCAGGCGAAACCGTTGCAAACACAGCATGGCACGAGTCTACGTGAGGTCTGGGAGACCGACGGTGGTCGCGACTTTGCACTTAACGAGTGGGGCCTACTGCCTGGGCGCGTAGGTGTCGCTTTGGAATTGCGTACGGTTCGTACGAAAACACACAAGATGACTTTGGAACTAAACTCTGGCGCGGGCGAAATGTACGACCTGGTTGCGGATCCGTTTGAACAAACTAATCTGTTTGACGATCCGGCGTGTCGTGAAATCAAGGATAAGCTCAAAGGCTATATTGCAACGCGGCCAAATGACACCGTCTCGGATCGACAACCAGTGGGAACCGCATAAACTAGCATAATATTCTGAATCGAGAGGTAATAGTCGAACCACTTCTCTAGGCTCAATTTTGCCGTTCTATGCGGTTAACATAGTAGGCCGTTCGCAGCCCGAAGCGGACATTCACAACCAGACTTTGCAATACCAGCTTCGCGGACAAAGCGGTCTATTATCTGTGCCCGCAACTTCTGCTTTTTGAGGCAAGCTCTAGCGCTGCTTCAATGAATAAGAGAAGAGAGACGTTCTACAGCACCGCGCACTTCTTCTTCCGTATTGTAGTAATGGGGCGCGATGCGCAGCAGCGTTGGTAAGTTACGACGTTCCGAGTCGATCCGCGTACTCGAGGGGGCTGATGCCCCGATGACATAACCTGACGCTGCCATTTGCTTGACGATTGATTGGGTTTCAAACCCCTCAATAGAGAAACTGACAATTCCGCAACGAGATTTGCCCAAATCTCGCACCGTTACATCCGACACTTCCGAGAGAGCTTTTCGCGCTTCCTCGGCTAGAAACGTAACACGATCATTGATCTGGTCGATCCCAATCTGGTCGGCATAGTCGATTGCCGCTCCAAGTCCTGCCCGTAGTGCATAGGAGTTTTCCCAGGTTTCAAACCGCCTGGCGTCGTCACGCAGTTCATACTTGTCTCGAGCCACCCAAGGCGCACCAAAATGGTCGATCATCGCGGGTTCCAAAAAGTCCAACCATTTGTCTTTGATATAGAGAAACCCTGTCCCCCGCGGCCCACGTAGATATTTTCGACCTGTGGCTGACAGAAAATCGCATCCGAGTTCTTCAACATCGATCCGCATCTGGCCCGCTGCTTGACATGCATCCAAAAGGTAGGGAACGCCGTGCGCATTTGCGATACGACCAACTTCGACGGCCGGGTTCACCAAGCCACCGTTCGTAGGGACCCAAGTGATTGCAACAACACCGACATCATCCCCCATCGCTTCCTCAAGCGCGGCCAGATCCAACGTTCCGTTTTCATCAGACGGTATGACTTCGATTTTCAAGTTCTCGCGTTTTGCTCTTTGGAGAAACGCAACATAGTTGGCCGCATACTCCGCTTCACAGGTAAGAATCCGCGAACCCTGTTTTAGCGGAAGGGCATAGAACGCATGGCACCAAGCGACTGTTGCGTTCTCCATCAAGGCGACTTCGTGAGCAGCAGCACCGATATGTCCGGCCACCGAACGATACACTTTTTCTAAAGGTTCGGCCTGACTGGCTTGCGCCTCATACCCACCGATTTGCGCCTCAAGCTGGGTATGCGTGATAACGGCTTCCACAACGCATGTGGGCATGAGCGCTGAGCCACAGGCCAAAAGATGAGTTGAATGAGCAATACCTTGGGTATCGGCACGAACTTGATCGACATCGATCATCTGAAACTAACCTTATAGTGTGCTTGAAATCAGACATTGGCGGCAACGCAGGAAGGAAGCAAGTTCGCGCTCGACGAGGTCCTTCGCAGTTTTTTCGTGAGAGTCTGCAATGCGGATTTAGCAAACCTTCGAACTCAGTCGAAATAACTTCCTGAGCAGAGTTGTGCTATGGTGCCTTCAATTATGGAGGAAAAATTGTTTCGCTATGTTTTGCCAGCAGCTCTCATTTTGGTGAGCCCAGTCTTAGCTCAGGATGCAATAAATCCGACAGGCCTTTCCGGTCCTTCCGGTCGACCTTATTCACCTTACGCTGAACGTGCGTATCCAACACAAGTCTATTTTGGTGACACTCACGTTCATACTGGCCTTTCCGGGGATGCTGGTGGAGGCGGTACGCGCCTCATGCCGCGCGATGCCTATCGGTTTGCGCGTGGAGAAGAAGTTGTGTCGAACACGGGGCAACCAGTAAAGTTGTCGATGCCTCTCGACTTCTTCATGATTACAGATCATTCGGATGCGATGGGTGCGATCACTGACATCATCGGAGGTGCTCCCAACATCTTGGCAGATGAACAAGGCAGATATTTCCATGAAGAATTCAATAAGGGTGGAGAAGCCGCACTAGCGGCAGCGCTCGAGCTTACAGCGGCGTTTGCTCAAGGACAGGTTTCGCCTGCGCTGAACTATCAACCGGGCAACCCCGCGTACGCCCGAGTTTGGGACGAAATTATCGATGCCGCGGAAGAGTACAACGATCCAGGCGTATTCAGCACCTTCATCGCCTATGAATGGACATCTCTCGTTGCAGGGAACAATTTGCACCGAAATGTGATCTTTCGCGACGGCCCTGAGCTCACAAGACAGATACTGCCCTATACTACGACGCCACCTGTGGGCTCACCCAACCCTCGTGATCTTTGGAAGTGGCTGGAAAACTATGAGCAAACGACAGGCGGGCGTGTACTTGCTATTCCACATAATGGGAACTTGTCTAACGGCTGGATGTTCCCGTTAGTCGATGACTTCGCGGATGGGGTGCCGTTAGATCCCGCATACGCAGAAGCGCGAAACAAATGGGAAAGACTATACGAACCAACTCAGATTAAGGGAGATGGTGAGGCCCACCCGTTCCTATCACCTGACGATGAATTTGCTGACTTCGAAACATGGGATTACGGCAATCTGGATGCTTCTGTTCCGAAAGAGCCGGAAATGTTGTCTGGCGAATACGCTCGATCTGGGCTGCTTCGCGGCTTAGCCTTGCAAAAGGTTTTGGGAGTAAACCCTTTCAAGTTTGGTATGGGAGGAGCCAGTGACACGCACACAGGTTTGACAGCACCAGACAACGATAATTTCTTCGGTAAATTCACCGGTTACGAGCCCAGCGAAGAGCGCAGCCAACATGTCAGTAAGACCTATGCTGACGGGAACGTTGCGCTGCGTTCGTCGCAATACATTACTGGTGGTTTGACAGCTGTATGGGCGCAAGAGAATTCCCGCGAAGCCATTTGGGATGCGATGCATCGGCGTGAAACCTACGCAACGACAGGACCTCGAATGCGCGTCCGAATGTTCGGAGGATATTCTTTTACCGAAGAGGATGCCTTGCGGCGGGACTTGGCGCTAGTGGGATACACTAAGGGTGTGCCGATGGGTGGCGATCTTGGCCCAGGTGAAGGCGCACCTTCTTTTCTGGTATATGCGCTTCGTGATCCGATGGGAGCAAACCTGGATCGAATCCAGATCATAAAGGGCTGGATAGATGCAGATGGAGAGCAACGGGAAAAAGTCTACGACGTGGCCTGGTCTGGTTCCCGCGAACCAGATGCCGCTGGTAAGTTGCCGTCAGTAGGCACCACAGTGGACCTTTCTATCCCCTCGTGGACTAACACGATTGGAGCCTCTGAGCTGGGAGCCGTGTGGGAAGACCCGGATTTCGATCCCTCGGAAAGCGCATTTTTTTATGCCCGGGTAATAGAAATTCCGACCCCTCGCTGGACGGCGTATGATGCAGTGAAGTTCGGAATAAACATGCCGGATGGCGTCCTTATGACAGCACAGGAACGTGCCTACACTTCGCCGATTTGGTACTCGCCACAACAGTAGTTCGATTTACGATGTCGGTCGGGTATGGGCTCAGTACTGTTGTTCTCTGTGGTTTGCCTGATTGGTGGTTCCCAGCCCTAAGCATGCGTAATTGGGCAAACCTTAAAAGCGAGGGTCAAATCTCTAATGCGTTTCTGAATCTCCGCTCGAAGAAGTTACCACAGTCAATA
>NZ_WVRJ01000021.1:0-57279 GCF_013110855.1 Ruegeria sp. HKCCD4884 | reverse complement strand
ATTTTCGAACCGTGAATCACGCACCCAAGCGGAAATCAATGGGTCCTGACCCTAGATAATGGCCTAGCGCAACACTCCATTCAGGATGAAAACATAGAAACGTTCCCTTCCGAAACTACGAGGAACTTTGCACGTGTTTTCTACGCTTTGGTGATCTGCGTTCCGCTTGTGGGATCGAGCGATAAAGGCTTACGAGGTTTTGGGTATTTAATTGTCGTTTCCGTTGCTTTGGGGTTCTTCTTTGCTTCTCATGCCTTGACGTCAATCTGGTGCTTCGTTGCGGCAGGTTTGTCTGCCTACATCTACTTCGTTCTAAAGTTTCACTATTGGGAGGTAGACCGCTTAGGTGGGGCTGCCAAAGGTTGAGGGACATTTTGAAAAATGCGTTTAAGTGCGGGCAGGGGGTTTCGCTGGAAAGCCGTCATCCGACAGTTTTTGTCAGATGACCGGGTTGAGCCCAATGTGACAAATGGTAAAACAGGCTCCCTTGCACGCGGACACCTAATATCCGAGAACACCTAGTGTCAAATTGGAACTAGAATTGCTGGTCCGCACTAGCGATTTAACCTCAGCGTTTGCCCACTAACGCGTGCGATACCATTCACAACAAAAGTATTGGGTTTAGCATTTTGCACTTAACTATATGGAACGTGGAGAATTTAAACTTCTAGGTCGCAAAATATTTACAAAATTAGGTAAAATTAGTAAAAAAATTAACAAAATTTTGTTTCAAATCCAGTAAGTTGTTGTGAAATTTTCTATCGGCTTCCCATTATTGATTTGCACATAAGTGCGCTTTCGTCTGCTGGAAGAGGAGCCAAATGACGAAAGAAAGGGAAATGGGAGGAATTAATGACCACTAAATCTGTCACACGCCGCGGCGTGTTGAAGTCTGGTGCCGTCGCAGGTACCGGTCTGGCCCTGCCTACGATCTTCACGGCTTCGTCGGCTGCTGCTTACACCAACGAACCTACCGGAGGGTCCGTAACCCTGGGCTTCAACGTTCCCCAGACAGGGCCGTATGCTGAAGAGGGCAATGACGAGCTACTTGCGCAACAGTTGGCCGTCGAACATCTCAATGGAGAGGGAGATGGGGGTTGCTTGAACACCTTCACCTCGAAAGCACTGAAAGGCAACGGTATCCTCGGCAAAAAGGTCGAGTTCGTCACAGGCGACACGCAGACGAAATCAGACGCTGCACGTGCATCGGCGAAGTCGATGATCGAAAAAGACGGTGCCATCATGATCAACGGCGGCTCGTCATCCGGCGTGGCCGTTGCTGTGCAGGGTCTCTGCCAAGAAGCAGGCGTGATCTTCATGGCAGGCCTGACCCACGCCAACGACACGACTGGCAAAGACAAGAAGGCTAATGGTTTCCGCCATTTCTTCAACGCCTACATGTCGGGAGCAGCGCTCGCGCCGGTGCTGGCGGCCGAGATGGGCAAAGAGCGCCGTGCCTATCACCTGACAGCTGACTACAACTGGGGTTGGACGCAGGAGGAGTCGATTGTTGCTTCGACCGAAGCCTTGGGATGGGAAACTGTCAACACCGTCAAAACACCGCTCGCCTCGACGGACTTCTCTTCCTACATTACTCCGGTATTGAACTCAGGTGCTGATGTTCTGGTTCTGAACCACTACGGCGGCAACATGGTGAACTCACTCACCAACGCAATTCAGTTCGGCTTGCTCGACAAAGTGGCCAACGGCAAGGATTTCAAGATCGTCGTTCCGTTGTATTCGGAACTGATGGCCGCTGGTGCGGGTGAGAACATCAAAGGCGTGCTGGGTTCCATGAACTGGAATTGGCAGCTTCAAGATGAGGGCACCAAGGCTTTTGTTAAGTCCTTTGGTGAAAAGTACGGCAAACCGCCGTCCAACTCTGCACAGACTTGCTATGCACAAGTTCTGCTTTACGCTGATGCCTGCGAGCGTGCTGGTACATTCAACCCATGCGGCGTTGTTGAAGCTTTAGAAGACTTCGAGTTCGACGGTTTAGGCAACGGTCCGACCTGGTATCGCGGCGCCGACCACCAGTGCTTCAAAGACGTGTTGGTCGTTCGTGGCAACGAAAACCCGACCAATGCCTACGACACTCTGGAAATCGTCGAGATCACACCGCGTGCGCAGGTCGAATACGACCCCGAGCATCCGATGTTTTCGGGTGGATCACTGGGTGAGTGTAATCCAGGCGCGTAAGTCCGCGTGTCTAAGTCTGGCCATCAAAGCGGTGGCCAGACATCTTAAACAGGGTTGATCCTGTTATATCAATCAATTCACACTGACCAACCCTGAGGTGGGGCCAATGGACGCCATCCTATTGCAAATTTTAAACGGTCTGGACAAAGGATCGGCCTATGCGTTGATAGCGCTGGGGCTGACGCTCATTTTTGGAACGCTAGGCGTTGTGAACTTCGCCCACGGCGCACTGTTCATGATCGGTGCGTTCTGTGCCGTTACTCTGCAAAAGCTCATGAACCTGAGCTTTGTGACTATCGACGAGAGCCAAACCGACTTTCTGGGCAACCCATTGAAGGTAGAAACACCTTACGTCGAGGCTTGGTTCGGCCTAGAGGCCGGTGCGACGATCATCGACTGGTCTGTTCCGCTGGCTATCCTGTTTGCGGTCCCGATCATGTTAGCAGTTGGCTACGTCATGGAGCGCGGGTTGATTAAGCATTTCTATAAGCGCCCTCACGCTGACCAGATCCTTGTGACGTTTGGTCTGGCGATCGTGTTGCAGGAAATCGTTAAATATTTCTTCGGCGCCAATCCAATCCAAACGCCCCCGCCCGACGCGCTGAGCGGTTCCATCGACCTTGGCACAATGGTTGGATTTGACCCCAACGCCATAATCTATCCGATTTGGCGTCTGGTTTACTTCGGATTTGCAGTTGCCATTATCGGCGCTGTTTTCTCATTCCTGCAATTCACCACGTTCGGCATGGTCGTGCGCGCCGGAATGGCGGATCGCGAGACCGTAGGCTTGCTGGGAATAAACATCGACCGTCGTTTTACGATTATGTTCGGTATCGCCGCCGCAGTGGCCGGTTTGGCTGGTGTAATGTACGGTCCGCTAAACCCGCCAAATTATCACATGGGGATGGACTTTCTGGTTCTTAGCTTCGTTGTGGTTGTTGTCGGCGGCATGGGCTCGCTGCCTGGAGCCGTTCTGGCTGGCTTTCTATTGGGCATCCTGGAGAGTTTTGCTTCAACAACCTGGGCTACCACAACAATCCCCGGGATCAACCAAATCATCATCTACCTTGTTGCCATCATTGTGCTTCTGACACGCCCGCGAGGGTTGATGGGACGCAAAGGCGTGATGGAGGAATAATCGATGTTTGGATTGAACAAAAAAGACACCAGCCTTCTGATCATCGTCGGCCTTCTCACCCTTCTGGCACCGTTCATTCTGAACCCGTTCCCCGAAGGCAGCGCCATGGCGCAATTTAACGCGGGTTATCCGGACTTGATGCAGCGCTTCGTGATCTTTGGCATCTTTGCCATTGGGTTCAACATCCTATTCGGCCTTACCGGATACCTGTCATTCGGTCATGCGGCCTTTTTGGGTGTCGGATCGTATTCAGCCGTATGGATGTTCAAGTTGCTGAGTTACAATATCATTCCAGCTATCGCGCTCAGCGTTTTAGTCGCTGGGTTGTTCTCGTTGCTGATTGGGTTTATCAGTCTGCGTCGGTCGGGCATCTACTTTTCGATCCTGACGCTGGCCTTTGCGCAGATGAGTTTTGCATTGGCCTACTCTGTCTTGTCGAACCCCAAGTTTAACCTGACCAACGGGGAAACCGGTCTGCAGGTTTATGCAGACGATCCGCAAATCCTGCAGGGAGCCAACTCACCGGATCTGCCACATCTGTTCGGGCTGCCGATGCGCGCAACCTATACTATGGACGTGGGAGCATGGAGCTTTGATTTTAACGCGGGATATTATCTGTGTGCAGTAATCATGATGGTGGTGTTTTATCTGTCCATCCGCATCTTCCGCTCGCCTTTCGGCATGATGCTAAGGGCCGTCAAATCAAACCAGCAACGGATGAACTACACCGGCCTAAACTCAAAGCCGTACACGTTGGCGGCGTTTGTTATATCTGGCATGTATGCTGGTCTAGCTGGTGGGCTGATGGCCGCGATGGACCCGCTAGCAGGCGCAGAGCGTATGCAGTGGACCGCTTCGGGTGAGGTTGTTCTGATGACGATCCTAGGAGGTACAGGCTCTTTGATCGGTCCAGTACTGGGTGCAGGCTTTATCAAATATTTCGAGAATATTTTCTCGAAGATCAACGACAACGTGTTGCACAGTTGGTTTGCGTTCCTGCCTGACGGTTTGGAGGACGCGGTAGTATTTGTGATCCATCCGTTCATTGGAAAAGGTTGGCATCTGACGCTTGGCATCCTTTTCATGCTAGTCGTAATCTACTTGCCAGGCGGTCTTGTCGAAGGTGGCCAGCGTTTGCTCAACCGGATGAAGCGCAAGAAATCAAAAGCTGACGATGCAAAGTCGGGCAAAACGGAACCGGCGGAATAGGGGGCGAGCTATGGCAATTCTAAGAGTCAAAGACGTGAGCAAGCGCTTCGGCGGCCTCAAGGCACTGACAGACGTAAATCTCAGTGTGGAGGAGAACTCAGTTCACGCGATCATCGGACCCAATGGCGCTGGCAAGTCGACTTTGCTTAATTGTCTGGTGGGGAAGCTTATGCCAGACACTGGTTCCGTATTGTTTGACAACGCCTCGGTGTTGGGGCTTGAGCCCTTCCAGATCAACCAGATGGGTATTAGTCGCGTGTTCCAGACGCCAGAGATTTTTGGTGAACTGACGGTGATGGAGAACATGTTAATCCCGATTTTCGCGATGCGTGACGGTGCATTCCGGATGCACGCATACGAGACCATCGCGAACGAACGTGACATCGTTGAACAAGCCGAAGCAATGCTGGAAGAGATGAACATGGCGGACAAACGCGAAATGCATGCAGCTTCGCTGTCTCGAGGTGACAAGCGGCGGCTTGAGATTGGCATGTGCCTTAGCCAAAACCCGCGGCTATTGTTACTGGATGAACCAACGGCGGGGATGGCGAGGGCGGATACAAACAACACAATTGACCTGCTAAAACAAATCAAGGATGAACGCGACATCACCATCGCAATCATCGAGCATGATATGCATGTGGTCTTCAGCCTTGCCGAACGCATTACAGTTCTGGCTCAGGGTACGCCCTTGGTTGAAGACACTCCTGAGAACATTCGCGGAAACCCCAAGGTTCGCGAGGCCTATCTAGGCGAGGCTGCGTAAGGAAAAGCTATGAACGAGAAACCTGACTTTTCGAAAAACGCCAATTTGGCCAGCACGGCCCCCGCTTTTCTCTCCGTTTGGGATATGCACTCCTACTATGGAGAAAGCTACATCGTGCAAGGCGTCAGCTTCAATGTGCACGAAGGTGAAATCCTGGCTCTTCTTGGGCGCAATGGTGCGGGTAAAACCTCAACACTTCGTTCGATAGCAAGAGTTGGAGAGCCTGAAGTAAGACATGGCGAAATCTGGCTAGACCATAAGCCACTACACAACATGACAAGCTACGAAGCTGCAGCAGCAGGCCTGGGTCTTGTGCCAGAAGATAGGCGCATTATTCCTGGCCTGACTGTTGAAGAAAACTTACTGCTTGCTCAGATTGCCCCGCCAATCGGATGGTCACTGGAACGGCTTTACGAGTTGTTCCCACGTTTGGGGGAGCGAAGAAAACAAGAGGGAATTACACTGTCAGGAGGCGAACAGCAAATGCTGTCAATCGCCAGAGCCTTGGCGAGGGACATCAAGGTCTTACTTTTGGATGAACCATATGAGGGATTGGCTCCTGTCATTGTCGATGAAATCGAAAAGACTCTCATTCACGTTAAACAACAGGGTATGACCACGATAATCGTTGAGCAGAACGCCGTACGCGCTTTGGAGTTGGCAGATCGTGCGATCATTCTAGATACTGGGACTATTGTATTTGATGGTACTGCGAAAGAGGTGCTTGAGGACACCACCCTGCGTGAGGAATATCTAGCGATCTAGCTCGCGTATTCCGTGCTAATCAGACCAAGCATGCAGGTCTAAATCGTGTCCAAAGCACATGTTTGCTTCAGATTTAGTGAACTTACTTGCGTTAAATGGAAAAGTTGGAAGCATAGAGGCGAGAAAATAGCCCGGCAGTTAAGACCGGATGAATTTTCTAGTTTTACAAGATCTCTTTGTCCACTGTGTCCGCGGAGCGACACTCAGAAGGTGTTTGAACGCTGCTGTGCGGCTAACGGCGACTTTGTCCGCAGAGCGGTCATAGACGGTTTTTTCACCAGCATCTGCAATCGCTGGAAGCGGTCATTGGAAGCAAAAAAATCGGATTTGCGTTACCGAACGACTTTTAAGCGGAGCTTAGCAGTCATTAGATAAAAACACTCAGGTGATTGCCCGGAGCCTATTTTTCCAAATGCTGCGCCATGCGCGAATGGCCCCTTTGAAGCAGAATATCAAATCACCAGACGTATTCTACGTCTCTGACAACAACACGGCCGTCATCGCCTGACCTAGTAACGTTCTCAAGGCATCGTCATGTTCTGCAGAAAGAGCATCAGCATCCACCGAAACACGACCAACGAACATTCCTGAGACGATGCTGAGTAACATTCCAGCCTTTTGATCAGCGTCCTTACCGCCGATCAAAGCAGCAAGTTGCTCGACCATCGGGTTACCGAGCTTGTTGCGAATAACGTCATGCGCTTCCTCGGAACCGGAAGACTTGATAGCGACGACCATAGGGTCAAAGCCACCCGTTGGGTCAGCTTTGTCCAAGGCGATGTCAGTCAATGCCTCAACCATCTCATTTGGTGACAGGCCGTGAAGGGGGGCAAGATCAATACATTCCTCCATGACAGCTTCGAATAAGCCGATCTTCGAGCCAAAGTAACGATTGATGAGCGCGGCATTGCACCCGGCATCCGACGCGATATTGCGTGTGCTTGCCGCCTCATACCCCGCCCGCTGAAATTCTTTTCGCGCTGCATCAAGCAGAGCGTCTTTGGTCGCGGATGGATTGCGCTGCTTCGCGCTAGACATCTTTTGCTGGTTTAATGAAACACTCATGTAATCACCTGTTGACTTATCTTTACCCGTCATTGTAATCACCTGATTACAACTCATGCCAACCAATTCCAAGCGAGGCTGCAAGATGCCCGATGAGATTCATATTATCGATCATAGTGATCGTGTAGAAAGCCTGTTTGCCCCTTACCGTGACATCATTGGCGACGATTACCTGGCATACCGGGGTCACGTGTATCGTGTGATCACCTATGCAATGCACTTTCTTGATGGCGACGAAGAAGCAAGACCTTTGGTCGAAACCGCATTTGTGTACCACGACATTGGCCTCTGGACAGAGAACGAACTTGCCTATCTGGAACCATCGGAAGAACATGCCTTGGCCGACAACGAGAAATATGGTTGGGGGTTTGATCCTCAATTGCTGCAGGATGCGATCCACTGGCATCACAAGGTTTTCCCCTATCGCGGCCCAAACCAGCGTATCGTAGAAGCCGTTCGCAAGGGCGATTGGGTCGATGCGACCGATGGCAAAATTCGTAAAGGTTTGACGCGGGCGCAAGTTAAGGCCGTGCAAGATGCAATCCCGAACTATGATTTTGGCGACGTCTTGCAAAGGCTTGCCGGGGATTTGGGAGGCAACAAGCTTAGCGGCAACCTCCGCGTCCTACGTCACGTGTTTAAGTGGTAGTTGAAAGCAGTCATTGGCGCAGCCGCAGCGAAAGTTCGCTTTGTCCGCGATGCGGTCCTTCACGAATTTTCGACGAACGTCTGCAATGAGCCCAAAGCCGACAATCGGATTCCGTGTTTAAGACCAGTAGGCAAGGCCAGGGTTCCAAGTTGTTTAGTTCGTAGGGCTGACCGCGTGCAGTCTCCAAGAATTTGGAACGCCCTTCAACTCGTGCTCACCGCAGTCTTGAAACTCGAACGGCGCACCAAGCATCAGTTGCCGCGTGAGATCGGATGCCAGAACCTGTCCTTCCTGGGCTTGGCCCATCACTCGAGCGGCTATGACCACGCCAAGGCCGCTGATATCCTCGCCGCGAATTTCAATCTCACCTGTGTGAGCGCCGAAGCGTGCGTTAAGGTCGATTGCAGACAACGCTTCACGTAACGAACCAGCGCAGGCCAGCGCACTTGTAGGAGAACTGAACGTCGCCAGCACGCCGTCGCCGGTGAATTTCACCAGTTGACCACCGTGTCGAGAGATCTGGTTTGCGCAGACGTCATCGTGGCGGTTCATAAGGTCGCGCCAATTCTCATCACCGATACGTGCTTGTTGTGAGGTGGACGCGACGAGATCTGAGAACAGAACGGTAGCAAGGGTGCGCTTGGGTTGGATCGTCGCCGATGCTTCGCCGGTGACAAACTCGACGATTGCGGCCGCATAGCTGTCCACGTCGCCTTCCCATGGCACATGCTCGTGGCCGGGTATGGTTTTGTATTCAGTGGATGGCATCAAACGCAGAAAATCCTTGGCGCAATCAGCCCCGTTGGGTTCTTCAAATTCGCGATGTATAACCAAAGTGGGTTGTGAAATAGAAGGCAGCAATTCCCGGATATCTATCCGGGCAGCCAATTCGAACAGGTTGGCGACTGTAATAGGGGTCGCGCTCATCCTTTGGAAATGCGCCCATGCTTCCTGAGCTTCAACATCGTCCTCACTTGGGCCAAAAGCCGAGAATGGGTGAGGTTTATAGAGCTTCCCCCAATTCTCGCGAAACTGCTTCAACGCGATTTTAAGGCTTTCGGGGGTCAGGTAACCGCGAGTAAGACGGCCTTGAGCGTACCCGCCGCACAAAGCCAGACGTTCGACGCGCTCGGGGCGCATCGCGGCATAGACACAGGCAAGTGAAGCCCCCTCGGAGAAAGCAATGACCGTGGCTGAGGTCATTTCAGTGACATCCATCACAGCCTCTATATCCATGACGCGCTCTTCAAGGGTTGGTGTCCCCTGAATGCGGTCTGACATGCCGTTGCCGCGTTTGTCGAAGGTCACCAATCTTCCCACCGAGCTGAGCGCTGTCATCCACTGCAGGTAGCCCGGATTTTCCATAGACGCTTCCAGATGCGAAATCATTCCGGGGACCAACACAAGATTGCGCGGCCCATCGCCCCAAACTTGATAGGCGATGGATAGCCCGTCGCTTTCGGTGAAAAGGGTCTCCACATTGGCAGTCATGCGCCCCTCCCAGTCGTTCTCTGGCCAATCCTCCGCCCATAATTTCAATGTGGTTCGCGACGGAGCCAGCGCATGATCATATTGAAGTTCGTTTGGCCTATCGGTCAATGATCTCTTTGGTTGAGCGCAACTTGCGTCATGTAAGGATTATAATTATCATGTAAAATCTGGAGGTCTGCATTTCCGGCGAAGCAGCCGCTCATGCCGAGTGCAGTCGATGACCGCATCGAGCCCCAAAGTTACCGGGTGCTGCAGCCCGCGCTAACGACAGCAAAGCGCAGAAACCAGACTTTGCAGAGTTCAGCGTGCTGCCCATAGCAGAAATTGAACCTTGCTTCGAACAACGACGGCTTTGAAACATACTAACTCGCAAGGAGAAGTAGTCTCGATCCTCACTCTGCCACAAGCGCAACAATAGCTTCTTGAGGCTGGGAATGCTGGTTTTCTGCCTCAAGCGGATTGTCGAACTTACCACGATAAACCAACGCGAACACGGGCGGAGTGAAATAAAACGATACGACAGTCGACAACAGCACCCCCCCGGCGATTGCAACGGCGAATGGCGGCCAAAATGCTCCTCCAGCTATGATCAGGGGTAGGAAGCCGCCAAAGGTTGTGATTGTTGTCGAGATGATGTGCCGACTTGAACCAGTCACAACGCGCGCCATGGCCGCTCGGTCACCTTGGCTTGCGTCAGCGTCTTGTTGCAACCCGGTCAGAATGATTATCGCCGCGTTGATCGAAACCCCGATCGATCCGATGACCCCGATGATCGCCGTAATTCCGAACGGGAATTGCATAACGGCCAGCGACAGCATTGAAAGGCCTGCAGACAACACGCACACGACCAAGGTCACAAGGGTCAGCCGGAACGAGTTAAAGGTCAGAACGATGGTCGCGATGGAGAGTGTCACAATCAAACCAACAGAGGCAAGCAGATTGCCCACGGTGTTGGATCGGGCATCACTGTCGCCGCCTAAGGACATCGAATAGCCTTGCGGCAACACAAACCCGGACGCATCAAGTGCTTCTAGTACGTCCTGCAAGGCCTCTTCAGGTAAAACACCGGGTACGATAAACGCCTGAATAGTGTTTTCGCGCGTACCGTCCGTTCGAGTTATTACGCTTTCTGCCGGCTCAATCACGGGCTTGGCCAATTCCGACAGCGGTACCGCTGGGAAGGCTCCAGTCGCAGATATCGCAGCTGCATTTGGCAGTAGGATAGGCATACTGAAAATCGCGCTTAGATCTGATCGCACCTCGTCACCTAAGCGAACGCGCACCGGCAACTGTTCAGTCCCTTCGATCAGTGATCCACCGGTGATGCCAACAAGCGCCGTGTCCAGCTGACCAGCTATATCCGCAACGTCCAGTCCCAGCAGACGCGCTTTGACCTCATCAATCTCGAACCGGATTTGAGGGTTGCCTCCGTTCACGCTGGCACGCGCCTGGGTTACCAGATCGAGATTGGCCATGACTGAACGCACCTCGTCGCCCAGATCACGCAATACCGTGATGTCCTGCCCCTGAATTTTGACTTCAACCGGTGCGTCGACCGGAGGGCCCTGAACAAGACTGCGAACGATGATCTGCGCGTCAGGAAAGCCAGTATCCAGACGACTCTGCAACGTTCCAACAAGGCGGGCGGCGTCGTCGGCCGTGTCGGTCGTGATCATAGCTTGTGCGAACCCAGGCTCGCGTGAGCGGTTTCCAACGATGTTGTAGTAGAATGCCGGGCCGGACTCTCCGACGGTCCAGTAGACACTTTTGACGCCGTCGTCAGCCAGCAGCATTTCATCGATCTGGCGGGCGGTTGCTTCGGAGGTGGCAATTGACGTTCCACCCGGCATATCGACTTCGATATAGAATTGGTTGCGGTCGACGCCCGGGAAGAATTGCGCGGTCAGCGTTGGAAAGGCCGCAAAGCCAAGCGCCGGCAAGATCAATGCCAACGCGATGGATCGCACAGGATTAGCAACAGACAATCGAATTGAGGCCTCGAACATACGGGCAAGTGGCGGGATGCTGATACCGCGGCTCAGCATTCCTGCGTCTGGGCGATCGGACAGTAGCCAGCCCGCAATCGCCGGAGTCACAGTCAAGGCCACAACCAGGGACCAGACAAGCATAAGAACCACGGCGATAGCGATGGCGCCGACAAAATCGCCTGCGGGTCCCGGCAGCAATATCATCGGCGTGAAGGCAAGCGCCGTTGTCACGGTCGATGCCAGCAGTGGCGCGGCCAACCTGCGAACAGCATCTCGTACGGCTGCAAGTCGCTCCATCCCATCCTGCAGACGACGTCGGATTTCATCGGTCATCACGATGGCTGCGTCAACGAGCAGTCCGAGGGCAACAATCAGTCCGGTCACAGACATCTGATGAATTGGCAATCCAATCATGTTCATCGTCGCCAGGGTCGCCAATGAGACAACCGGTAAAACCAAAGCCACAATCGCGGCTGCCCGAACCCCTAACGTAACAAACAAAACTGCCACGACCAGAGCCACGCCAATGGCCATGTTGACCCCAACCTCTGACAAACGATCCGTCGTGTACTGGCTTTGATCAAATAGCAGTATTTCCTGCATGCCCAAAGGTACCGACGCGGCGCCGGCATCAAGCTCATCCCGAAGGAAGCCTGTCCAACGGTCGATCTGTACGCCGTCCTGCGCCAGAATCCCGACCAAAACGGAGGGCTTTCCGTTGGCAAACGCGATTGAGGACTGCGGTTCGCGTGCGCCACGGTCTACGCTTGCAATATCTCCGAGCTTCACCACGGCACCGCCTGCGTTTTCACGCAGGACGATGCTCCGAATGCGATCCAAACTCTCAATTTCTCCGCTGACGCCGATGGTCAGGTCGACATCAGATTGCAACCGCCCAGACTGAACCTTTCCGTCTGCTTCGGCGATCCGCTGGGAAATCTCGGCAGCGCCAAGCCCAAGCGCAGCGGCCTTGTCCATATCAACGCTTACGAGCACCTCTTCTTCTGGCTGACCGAAATAGTCCACTGCTCGCGTGGCAGGTATCGCACGCAATCTGTCGCCCAGTGCTTCGGCATGACGTGACAACAAAGTTAACGGAAAGTCTGGATCCTCGGCCGCAACTGCAATGACCGCAGAATAGGCAGAAATGCCCTCGGCATCGAACTCCGGCGGCAAGACTCCTGCCGGAAAGTTCTGGCGCGCATCTTCGACGGCATCCCGAGCCTCGGCCCAAACCTGCTCAATGGTGGCTTCGTCTAGCGTTTCCAGCAATTCTACCGAAACGACCGACACACCCGAGCGGGAGACTGAACTGATCTCATCCACCTCGGCGATTTTACGCAGTTCTTCTTCGATTTCTGCAGTGACCAGCGCTTCAACCCGTTCTGGATCTGCACCCGGGAACTGTGTCGTTACAGTTGCGAAGAGGTTGGTGATCGTAGGGTCTTCTTGTCGCCCAAGAGACAGGAACGAAGACAGACCTGCGGATACAAGCACTAAAACGATTAGGGCAACCAGCCTGGGGTGGCGAAAGGTAAGGGTTTCCATCAGATCGCTCCGTTACTCGCCAGTGTTGAAGGCAACGCGTTGACCAACGCTGACTCGCTGCGGCCCCTGATCGATCAGGACGGTGCCATCCGGAAACGCGCCACGCACAAAGACGCGGTCGTCTTCGGCATGCAGCACTTCGACCGCCGCTAGCCGCACAGTTTTTTGCGCGTCGGCAACGAGCAATGTCCATTGCCCGCGCGTTCCTTCCTTCAGAGATGTTGTAGGCACCCAGGTCCCCGCACTTTGGACGGGATCGAGTACATGCACACGTGCGGTTTGTCCGAAAGCAACGTCCGGCGCGTTCTTCAAACCGAACAGCGCGGTGCGGGTTCGGGTCACCGGGTCAATATCGGGCCGTAAAGTTGCAAGCTCAGCCTGATAGCTTTGACCTGCAATTTCGATTTCAACGTCAGTCAGCAGCGCCGGATCAATATCGAGAGGGATACCTATCCGAACCTGCGGCGACACGACCTCGACCATACCCAGAACCAACTCGCCCGAGCGCAAAGTTTCACCGCCATCCACGTGTCGCGCGGTTATTCGACCGGCAAACGGGGCTTCGATACTGGATTTCTCGATTCGAACGGTCACATCACGCAAGGCCGCATCTAACTCGCCAATCCTAGATAGCAATTCATCCTGCTGAGAAACGGCCTCGTCCAAACGGGCTTGGCTGGTAAAGCCTTGTTCAATTAGTTTCGCGTTTCGCTCGACCGTTTTCTTTGCAAATGAAAGTTGGGCTGCAATGGCGTCACGTGATGCTGTCAGACGGTCGCGTTCGACCTCCAGCAGTGCGATGTCCAGTGTCGCAAGAAGTTGACCCTTGGCAACCTCATCACCCTCATCCACCAGAATTTGATCCAGCGTCCCGTTCAGTTCGAAAGAGATATCTGCCGAACGCTGAGGTTCGACCTGCCCGATGAATACACGGTCGACTGTGTAAGCGCTCTCGGACGTGATCGGTGTCACGGACACGGGTGTCACAGCGGCGGCATCCGGTGCGGGTACAGCGTCCGCTCTACGGGTGAGCTCGGATGCGCCAAAGTAAACGGCGGCCGCTGCAACAGCTAAAAAACTGACGGTCACTCCCAGGCGCACAGTGCCGCGCAACACACGTGCAAGTGGGCTCGGTTTGGTCGCTTCAGTAGATGAAATTGCAGGATTCGGCATTTGGGGACCTCATCAAGTTAGCGTCTCTAACATATGTTAGAAGTTCTCACTTTGACAAGAGATACGTGATCTGGCACATGTTGGATCATGAGCAGCACCGAAAAAAATCATCCGACAAACAGACAAGCGGCTGGTCTTTCCGTTAGCAAGAAAGCCTATCATCACGGCGATCTCCGCGCTGCACTGATCGAAGCAACCCGACAGTTGGTTGAAGAAAAAGGTCCGGACAGTTTTTCTGTATCCGAGGCGTGCAGACGTGCGGGCGTATCAACCGCGGCACCTTACAAGCACTTCAAAGACAAGACAGAAATGCTGGTTGCCACTGTCCTTGAAGGAATGGATCGGCACCGAGACAAAATGCTTGCCGCGCTGGAAGGTGTTCCTGAAGGATCTCCCGAGCGCCTTACTGCCATAGGAATGGAGTATATTGCCTTCGCGTTAAATGAGCCCGGAATCTTCAGACTGAAATTTGGCGGCTTCACAGACCGTATTGCGGACCCCCGGCTGGAGGAAGGCGGCCAGCAAAGCTTCGGGATTCTTTTAACTGAAGTAGCAAAGTGTCTCGGTGAACCGGGAATCACAGACGAAGTTCGCCGCCGTGGTTTTTTGTTGTGGAGTTTTGTGCACGGGCTGTCGTTCATTCTGCATGACAAAGGGCTTGCGGAGAAAGGCGAAGAGTTCGATCTTCATGCCCTACTTGAGGACGTTTCGGAAAGAATGCTGAGTTGAGCGTTCTCAAGGCAAAACGAACTCAACCAAGCACTGAGAGCAGACGATCTATGCCGCTATCGCGCCTGCGCCTAAACGATTGCTTTGGTTCACGTAGAAGACATTTTTGGAAAGTGCCGCGAATGTCCGCTATCCTGAATCGCAAGGTCTCGTCGTGAATGTCGGCTTCGGGTTGAGCCAGTACTACAAGGTAAGGTGTACGGCAGAGGCTTTGTACCAAAGCCTCCGTTTCGCAACCCGGAGCTATGCACGCGCGTTCGTTAGCTGGGAACGTCCGCTGGCGCCAGGATTGTCATTCCCACTCGGTCCGCTACGGCCATGATCGCCGGAATGTCTGGTGGTCCATCTGGCGCTGGGATATCGGTCGTGCCATCAGGCATTGTTTCACCGGCTTCAGTAAAGAAAGTGTCATGCATCGCGCCGGGGGCGTTGATGCAAAGTAGCCGGCCAGGCCGCTCTCCGGTGCATGTAAAGGCGTGCACTGCGCCGTCTGGAACCTTAACGAAGTCACCACATTTGACGTTGACTGTCTCACCATTCAAAAAGAACTCGAATTCACCATCGAGCACATAGAAGCTCTCATCTTCGCCAGCATGATGATTGGGTGGTGCACCGGCACCAGGTGCCGTCTTTATCTCAACAATTGTGCAACGATCTCCTGTCTCATTGGGAAAGGCATGAAAGGTCAAAAGGTTCCCAAGAAGATGATAAATTCGCGGGCGAGATTCAGTCATTACTGCGACTCCCTTTACTTGAAACATACCTCTCTTATGATACATATATCTACTTATGAGACAAGTGTATCACAAAAGGCTTGGAATTGGCGCCTCGTACAAATCAAATCAACCGAACGCGAGAAGTACTTCTTTCGGCTGCACGTGACCTGATGTCGGAAGGCAAGGAAGTCACGCTGGCAAAAGTCGCTGAACGCGCCAAAATCAGCCGTGCGACGGTCTATCGCTACTTTTCTGACCCGAGTGTCTTAGCCTTAGATGCGACGCTGGATCTTGACGTCACTCCAACGTCAGAACTTCTCGAGGGGCTGGATGACGTTAGGAGCCGTGTACATGTGGTCGCGCGTTACTATCTGGAATTTTCTCGGATTCATGAGGCGCACTTCCGGCAGTTTCTGGCGGAATCACTCAAGGCATCTCTTGAAGATGGAACGGTCAAAATGCGTGGTGCTAGAAGAGTGGCGGCTTTTTCGGAAGCACTTGCGCCAGTTCACCGATTGCTTGAGCCGAAGGAAATTGATGACCTGGCGAAGCGATTGTCCATGACGACGGGCATGGAACAACTTGTTATTCTTGAAGACATTTTGCGTGTGAACGAAGAAACCGGTTACCAACTTCAGGAAGGGTTGGTCGACGCTCTGTTAGATCGGTACTTGCCAAAAAACTGAGGCAGGATTCAGACGCCTACTTTAACTTAAAACTACTGGCAAATAGACACCCGTTTAACGTCCGTTTCAGGGCTAACTGCGGTCCTTTGGAAAAAAATGCGGATGTCCGCAAAGTCCGCCAATCCGTCGTTCGCTGCAACTTGCTTGAACGTCTGCTTTGCGGGACTTTGCCGCCATTGGCCCGTTTTCACCGGAGGACCGCAGACAGCCGAAGCGGACATTCAATCCAAGACTTTGCAGATTGAGTGACATGCAAAGAACTGACCGTAAATCTGCGAAAGCCGCGTGTCAGATCGCTAGCGGCTGCGTGCTTCATGTCAACAACGCAAGTGTCAGAGAAAGAACTCTGCCCGCTCTACCACCCAAACCATTGCGACCAGACTTGCGCATGCGGCAATAACAGCGCGAGAGCTGACCCAGATGCGGCCTGGTTGTTTGCGAAGCAACAACACCAATGGCCAGACCAATAGAACGATAATGACTTGTCCAGCCTCAACCCCAACATTGAAGGCCAGCAAGCTGTGCCAAACGTTAGGAGCATCAACACGTAGAATCTGGTGCAACATGAAGGAGAACCCAAACCCGTGCAGCAACCCAATTCCGGACGTGATGGCAAAAGCCTTCAGGTCACCATGTCCTTTCTCTGGTGGCCAAACCGCCATTGCAGCTGCGTAGATTATTGAAAGTGCTATTGCCAATTCGACAGTTGGGATGAACCACGCTCCGCTCGGCGCGAAGCCAAAAAAACCCAAAATCAGTGTTACCGTGTGGCCCAAGGTAAAGCCTGTGACGCGGGCCAGAAGGCTATGCAAGTTCAAGGCGCCGATGATCATGCAAAGCACAAAAAGAACATGATCTGGACCTTCCAAAATGTGCCGGATTCCCTCAACGAAAAAGGTTGAAGCGGCTGCGGTCGCTGATCCGGAAACATCAACCGGGGTATGCATCAGGCCCCGTGCGCGAAATGTACGAACATCCTGCCCGTTATAGTCGAGGATCAGGTTTGCCGTTTCTTCTTGTCCAGGAAGCCCCGGATCAGAAGTGTAGGATACACTGTAAGCTCCAACTTCTCCCGTCACAAAGCGCAGGTGCACGTCAACCATCACCTCGCCAACATAAATCTCCTGGGTTCTTGGCAAAACATCTTTTTGCGCAAGTGCCGAACGTGCCTCATTGAGCGTGGCGAATCCAGGTTCTTGCCCCACCGAGTGTAGTCTTATCGAGACGATTTCTGCCGATTGTCGGTGCCCGCCGACAGATAGTACAAAGCCGTTTTCAGCAATACGAGCCAAACCGGATTGGTCTTTGTGAAATGCGACCTGATCCAAGTAGTGCATGAGCACGCCATCTTCGATCAGATTGTATGTGTACGGAGCCGGTGCAGGCAAACCGTCCGTACCTTCTGGACCGACGAGTTCCGCAACCAAATAAGGCATCGGAAGGCGTAAATAGACATCTAACCCATCTTTCGAATGGGCCACATGATGAATGCGGACATTCTGGTTGAGATTGAAATGCGCCTCTGCTGTACCTGCAAACAAAAAGACCATGGCAAACAGGAACGTGGCAAAAAACAACCTCACGATAGGCACTGAATTATCCTCCCGTTTTTGCGCTGATAATCGTCAGGTCATCAAGCATCCAATGATCGCCGTGCCGCGAAACGTCTAGCAAGCCACGATAAGAAACCGCTTGCCTGTGTAGATGCCCCCAATGGCCTCCGCTTACGCGGGCAGTCCAATTAGCGAGGGCCTGATGCTGATTTCTTTCTTCGCCTGGCGTGAAGCTCTCGACGTTCAGGTCAGAAATCGCTTCGACGCGTGCCATGGCGCCAGAGGGTAAGGTAACTGACAAGCCACGACGCATTTCGGTTTGAACCTTGTCGCGATTGACCGCCTCGACATATGGCTCCATCGCCGCCAGGGCATTATCACCTCGCGTCTCAAGCATGGTGGTTCCGATGTTGGTCACCAACCCTTCTACGATTTGATGCGTCGCGATCTCATCCGGATTTGGCGCTGTCGACGGGTTGCTCAGTGAATACGTGACAATCGCGGCGGCACCGAATGCCCCGGTCAGCCCAAACAAGATCAGACGCTGACCATTTGCACGCTGAAACGAAAAATAGGCGCATATCAAACACAGAAAACCCAAGCCGAACGCAAACGAAGGCACCTGAGCTACACCTGCGACTTTGACAACGACCGGCTCCGTTTTTGGGTTTACCCAAGTTTTCAGGTGGTTGTTCCAACTTACAACGGGGTCAGTTGCATAAATCTGCGAGGGGACCGCCCCTGCCGGATCAGAGAGGGTGATCGGAATAACATCCAGGCCATCTGGGAAGAGCTCCCATGCCAGATCAACTCGGTTCGGCAAGGTCGCAACCGGATAGGAAAGGACAACACCCAACAGCATCGACTTTCGGTTTGCCTCCGCTTCATCCGGAAGAACACGCAAACCTTCGGCCCCAACTTTGATACGTGAGACCTGCACAGTTTCCGGTTTCATCGGCTTGCCGTCGACGGCGAGCGGGTTTTTAGTCTTAAAAAAGTCCGAGACGCCAGACTTGATCCTGGTGACATCATCTGTGGTCAGTCGATCAGCGTCTCCAAAGTCCAAATCCGCCCAAGTCTCATAGTCTTTCAAACGCAATATGATCTCGTGCCGAACGACACGTGGTTCCATCGCCAGAAAAGACATCATCGGGGACTTGTGGTGTCGGGTGAGGTTTGGGTTCTCAAATTTGCTAAACCAAGGATCGTCCCAGTCCGGTAGTATTGTCTCAGCCTGAGAAAGGTAACGATAGTCTGTCACCGGAACGCCCATATGCTCGGCCACAACCCCAAGTGAAGCCAAGGGAATCCCGTCTGAACTTAGGGGGGGAATGAACTTGATCCGTTCGGGTTTACCAGCGAACGGAAACTCCATATCGACGTAGACAACATTTTCGCTGCGGGGTCGCGGTCGATACTGTGCGCTCGTTGCTGTTTGCCGGGAAATTCTGGGACGCACATCAATCGTATTCGTTGTGCTGGTAAGTTCCTCTTCGTCTGCCCAGATTTGAAGGTTTTGACCCGTACGCTCGGCCAGAGACGTACCCGAACCATCATCTGGAATGACGAATATGGGATAGTCGCTCAAATCGACCTCAAGGATAACCCGCACATGATCAGGCTGCACCAAAAGCTCGACAAAGTTCGGCGCGGTTTCTCCGCCGTAGGGGGACACAAGATCAGCAATCGATGGGTTTGCGCCAATCGCGAAACTGGCGAGCGCTGAGCCCACCCAAACCCATGTCTTGCTGCATTCGCCAATCCTAGAAATGAAACGCGACAGCAGCATAGATGCCATTCTGGTCCACATCATAAGCAAACTCCCCACCTGAGCGGTCAGTGGAATAGTCAATTCCATAGAACTGATAGCCAAACCGCAGTGACGTGTTCTCCCAGCTTTTCCAGTCAAGCCCAGCCAGAAGCAGGTATTGCAGGTCATCGCCATTCACACCGAAGCCACTCAGTTCAGCGCGGCTGGCGAAACTCCATTTATCGTTGATTTCCATCGCATAGCGGAGCGCGATCATAGGCTCGAACCAATCCTCTGTTCCGCCCAGCGTTACACCGGGTCCAGGACCCGCAATGTCGATTTCTTGTTTTAGCCGGTTCCACTGAACACCAATTGCTACATCTGCTGCATAGCGGCGACCCCAAGCATTGACCCCGTTCGCAAATCGGTAAGCCCCCTGAACGTTTACAAAGGTCTGCCGGACATCAACATCAACGTTTGCATTTCCACTCGGTAAGGTTCCGTCTTCACCGAGCCTTACGTAGTAGACCTCGGAGATGATCCCGAAATCCCCGTTCCAGCCTTCATAGCGTACGGAAGCTGCGCCTTGCAGCACGTCCAGCACCTCGCTCAGGCTCAAGTCCAAACCGACGCTAGTACCATCAATGGTTGATGTGCCAGTCGTGCTGAGCGGTAGAAAAAGATAGGGCGTGATTGAGTGTCGCCAACCGCCTTCATCATCTTCGGAACGTGCAAGTGACTGGGCGCTTGCTGCGTGGGATATCGCGACAAGCAACAATCCAACACAGAACAAATAGCGAGAAATCAGTGGGGCGTATCGCATGGGGAAATCCGGTTAGCGTTGAAAGAACCGGCGCGTGTTGAAGTCGCGCCGGTCAAATTTGGCTTTATTCATCGCCCGGATACGGGAACTCTTGGCCTAGCACTTCCGAAGCCTCTTCAAAGATCGGCCGTAGAACGTCATCCACGTCATCGTAACCTTGCTTTGTAAAGTCCGAGAATTGCATTGCCTCCAGCGATACGCCTGTTCGCTCAGCAAATTCAGCTTTGTCGTCCTGCGATGGAGTTTCAGCCGGTGCGGCAAGCGGCGGTGACCATGTACGTTCTTCTGTCGCCGCCATGCGAACGGTTATGTCGTCCTTTGTTACGTTCCAGACCATGAAATCGTCCGCCATGCTCAATGGCCCGTCATAGGTGGATCGGATACGCTCATAAACGCCGGTGGAGGTATCGAAGTCATTGAAGAAGTGGTAGGCAACGGCCATACGCGGCTGGATGTCACTCATGACCTTTCCAAAGGCTTCCGGCGCAGTGTGGACCTGGGTTCCGACAAGCAAGGCGGATTCCGGCGTAAACCTCATTTTTGTGACAAGTTCCGGAACCGCAATGAAGCACTCGTGGATCGCCAAGTCGGCGTTCTTTGCATACTCTTTGAACCATTTGTTGGGGTAAGTGTCCGAGCTAAATACAAACTTCAGCCCGTTCCATTCCAGCGCATAGCTAACAGCGCCGTCAATCGAATGAATGGCCGGAAACGTTCTAATTTGGACGCCGTTTTCGTCATAAATGACTTCATTCTCCAGTTTGTAGTCAAACTCATTGACTTCCATGGAATAGCCTCGGAAATCCACGTTTCCGGCACGCCCGGCAAGATCCCAGGTCAACATCTTCTGCATGTGATCCAAGGCGTATGCTGTACCCAGCTCTTCGGCAGGTCCACTTGGTCCCCATACCCGCAAGGGCACATTCCGTCCCATCAATGCGCCACCGATGAAAAGGTCATGCAACGCGCCGAAATGGTCAGTATGAAGATGGCCGATAAAGACCTTGTTCAAATAATTGTATGGGATTTGCAGGGAAGAAATTCTCTCTGCCGATCCCGAGCCAATGTCGAACAAGAACTTGTCTCCGTTGCCCAGTTCCACAAGGAAACACGCAGCAGCCTGTGCAGCCCGCGTTGTCGGCATTCCAGTTCCACACGCGATGACCCGCATCTCGTCTTCGGCAAGATCTTCGGTATTGGGGTAGTATACATCGCGCGGGCGATCACGCACCGTCGTCGGTGAAACTTCATCTGTTTCCTGCGCATATGCTGCCGAAGGCGCAACTAAATCGATGACGGCTTCAGTGACCGCTTGTGGAGAAACAGCCCAAGCGCCAAATACTACACCGATTGCGAAGTGCTTGCTAAGACTCCTGTAGTTCATACGTTGGGCCATGTGTCATCCTCCAGTCGCTAAGTAGATTGGCAAGCTGGGAATGCGGAATTTCGCATTCCGGCCCGCTAATTCGGTTATCAGTCTGAGGCTTAGGAAGCATTCACGTAAGTGACTCACGGTGAATATCGGCGTGACTCACGCGCTGATAGCTGCAAAAATAAGAATATGGTGAGGTATTCTAAAGACATCTCGGACAGTGAGAAACGCACTGCCCTTGGCAGGCTACTTGCTGACGCTCATCTAGATGGATCCGATAGACTTCAGGCGTTCCTGACGTACATCGTCGAGGAAGAGCTCGCTGGACGGGGCGATCAAATTCGCAGCAAGACTATCGCTCAAGATGTTTATGACCGCGATACCTCAGAGGGGACCGATCCGGAAAACATCGTTCGCGTCGACGCTCGGCGGCTTCGCCAGTTCTTGGAACTGCATTACGAGGGTATTGGAAAGGATGATCCGGTACGAATGTGTATCGATAGCGGTGGATATAGGCCGCGGTTCGAAAATGTCTCTGAAATCGGTGCAGTATCAATCTCAACAAATGCCCAACGCTTTGGACTACCCATAGGGGCGTTTACGATTGGGGCCGTCGTTGGTGCGTTGGTCGCAGTTGGTCTTGCCCAAGATGGACAAGAAACTGCTTCTGCCGAAGTCGGAGGTCTATCTGCAACTGACGCGAACGCGTACTTGCAGCGTGCGGCAATTTACGAAAAATCCCCAGCCGCGTTACAAGCATTCAATTTAGCGCAACAAGCGCGGACAATGATATTTCCGATCTTCGACCGACAGCGGCAGCTACTTGTTCTGTCTGTGTTCGAAGGCGTAATCGAGATCGACCCAGAGTATTTCGGTGGATATGCTGGTGCAGCACAGGCACTCGCGTCCCTTGCGGTGATAACTCCGCCGTCCGATGCCAAGACCGAATATGCTGATGCCGCCATGAAGCTGGCGAGCCAAGCCGTCAGCCTTGCTCCAGACCAAGCCTGGAGCCAGTCTGCCAAAAGCTGGGCCTTTTTCGCCAATCGCGACTATGACGCCGCGCTGCAACTCAGTAGACGCGCATCAAAACTTGACCCGAATGATGGTGCGGTACTCGATTTTCTTGGCGCGGTGGCCATGTTTTCAGGCGAGTTTGAGGAAGCAATAGAAACAGCAGACAGGCTCTCTCTGCTGGATTCCAGTAACCAAAGATTTGCAAATCGAAACATTTCGGGCGCGACGTATTTTCATCTGGGTGACTATCAAACGACGGTAGAGCGCTTTGAAGAGGCAAAGCAAATTGGGGACCCACTCAGCGCTCCTTCACTAGCTTATGTAACGGCAGCGTTGTCAGCCATGGGGCAAGACCGTGCGGCTAAAGCCAAGCTGGCTGAACTTGAGCGTGCATGGCCGGAAGCGCCGATAGATGCGATGCTCAAAAGTATCCACAAAGACGTCGAGAACGCAGAAGCCGTGCTACGCGAGTTACGAAAACAAGGATGGGTAAGCCCAGAACGATAGGGTGATGGAAAAAGGCGGGTAGCAGTGCCAAGGTAACAAAAATCTCTACTGGCACGAGTGCTTAGGACGAAACAAACTTCACTAGTGCAGAACCGAGATCGGTATCGGAAATCCAAGTAAGAGACATTCTGTGCGACTTTGCAAAGTCCGCTTTCTGCGCAGTGCTGACATTTGTGCCGAACGCAACATCGGTCACTTTGGGCTCAGAGCAGTCGTTCGCTGCACGTTGCGCCAAGGCCTGCTATGCGGACTAAAGCTGATATTCATCGACGGCGATTGGCTTTGCGCGGCTTTTCCACCTCCCGCTTGCTATTGACCTGATACGCGATGCGACGCGCCCAGTCGTGAAGCTGTTTCTTGCGCCTTGGCGTCATTGGTTTCTTCAGCCTGGCGAACCGCTTGGAACTCTTGCTTTTAGCCGCCTTGGAAATGCGGGCATAGTCGCGTTCGGCTGCGCATGTAATGCTGTCCTTGGCCCATCTGGGCAAACGCCCTGCGGGTCGGTCGCTCGGCCTCCGGTATCGCCTCGTAATCAGCAAGGGCCAAATAGATCACCCGTGCAGTCGTGTTAACGTCCATGTTTGTACTCGTCCTCTACCATAGATTGTACAGCTGAGATAGGGTTTACTTTACCAAAGCAAAACCCTTTCAGGAGTAATTATCCTAAAAAATCAGATGTTTGGACAGTTTTAACGCTTTGGGACCTGTAAGATAAGGCGTATCCTTGGTGCGACGGAAACGGACGTAAACCCGATTGTGCAAGCGGAGCGTTCCCCGAATTCACTGAAGCATTTTGGCTTTGGTGGGATACAGAGGAGTTTGGTCCGGAACCTCAGACGATGGTCCCTGTGTGCTACCAAACTGACAACTGTATCACTGTCGCCGTTCGTGCAATGCACATGGGCTTTGACTGGAAAGAGGTGGTTGCACTTCAGGATGCCTTCCTAAAGGAGTTGGGTAAAGGCAATGAATTGATGGCAGCAGAATGACTGGCGATCGATTTCCTTCCGCCTACAGAGCTCAGTATGTAACTACGAATATCTATGCGTTCGAGGAAGTCGCGAAGATACCTAACGGACCCAACTGTTGGTTTGTCAGGTTTATAGATTTTGACAGAACTGAACTCGCCGCGTTTGCCGTCCGAATGTTCGGACTTGATTCCGACACGGAACACTTTTTGATGGATCGAGCCAGAGAAGTTGCTTCTGCTGCCGGGACACGCAGGCAAACCGACATCTATGCGTGGTTGCTAAACGCCTACAGGCGAGCCGAAGGAGAGGTAGAGAATTGGCATTTGGTAAGGGAGCCGAGCGAATAATCAACCTCTTGAATCTAAACAATGTCTTTGGCCTCTGTCCACTTCGGTGGGCGGAGGCTTTTCTTAAGGAATGCTTAAAGGCGCATAACCGCTATATCTAGTGGTTCGCGTAACAGGTTATAATTAAAGGGATTTATGGTGCTGCTGGAGAGAATTGAACTCTCGACCTCTCCCTTACCAAGGGAGTGCTCTAAATACGATGCAGTACGTTAGAGCACGCTGATTGCCTTATAAAATAAAGAAAATAGCAGCAAACGCTACGCTACAACTACAGTATCCTACGATAAAACGGTGGGGGCTGGGTGGTGGCGTAGTGGGGGCTGGTGTGTTACCAATCACTAATCACCAAGGGAACGACCAATGACCAACCAAACGAACGTGGTTCGCCTTACGGACCACAGAGAAGCGGAGAAGCAAACCCGTGTACGCGGCGACCGGGTCAATCTTACAACCAAACGAGTAGCTGCCTTGAAACCCGGTAAGGGTCCAAACGGCAAGCCAACCCGCACCCGAGTGGCCGACGCTGATGTTGTGGGCCTCTTTGTCATCGTGTCTGCAGGAGGCGGGAAAAGCTATGTTGTGCGCGGTAGGATCGGTAAAGGCCGTAGCCGCCCGAAGATAGACTTCCGGATCGGATCGACCGAGGCTGTATCTCTGTTCGATGCAAGGCAGAGGGCTAAAGCAGTAATTGCGCAGATGCAGTTGGGCATCGATCCGCGTCAGGCTTCGAATGATGAGATATCTGTGAAGGCGCTAGTAGACATTTATCTCCAACGCCAAAGAAGTAGAGGCATCGTCCGTATCGACAATCAGGAGCGCTGTCTGGATCGGCTCACCTTTGGTCTGCGCGAAACTCCAGCGCATCTGGTTTCGCAGGCCCAGTGGGCGGAAGCCCTTAACCGCATCCACCGCAAGTTCGGAATGGGTGCCGTGACCGACGCTCGTAAGTTTGGTCGAGCAATGATGCAGTGGGCGAATGGTGAAGGCATTCTCCGTAATTCTGAGTTGTTGTTGGTGCCTGCGCCTGAGGCAACCCGTGCGGAAAAGATCGCATCAAACAAGCGTAAGGAGACCCGTTGGACACTGCGTCGTATGGACTGGAAACGGTTCTGGGAAACCACCGGTGGGTTGTCGGATCAAGTATTCGCCGCCTATCTGCGCACGCTTGCTCTAACTGGCATGCGCCGAGGCGAGGCCTCAAAGGCACGATGGGAACATATCGATCTGGAAGCACGCACGTGGATTGTACCCGCCGAGCACAGCAAGACCGCCGTCAGTCACACTGTCTTCCTAGACGATCTGATGGTCGAGGTGTTGTCCGGGATACCAAGGCTCTGTGAGTTGGTGTTTCCGGGCAGGGGTGATGTGGAGATGTCTGGTTGGAGCCAGCGAGTTCACCAATTCAGCGATCATTACGGTGAAGACGTTAAGCTGCATGGGCTGCGACGTGGATATCGAACGGCACTGACCGAGCTACGCATTGACCGGGATGTGGCCGAACTCAATATCGGGCATGCGCGTTCTGGTCTGGATGCCTTGTACGATCATGCAGAGCTTGAAGAGCTTCGCCGTGAGGCGCAGGCAAAACTTGAGGCTGCTTGGATGGAGGCTATCCGGTGAAACCTTTGAGCCCGATGGAACTAAAGAAGAAGACCCGACAGATGGCAGCAGTGGAAGAATTCGAGGAGGCGCTTGACCGAACCGGAAACCTTCACCCACTTAAGCAGGAAGCTGCCACTGTCGGTGCCTTGATGTCCATGCTTAGCAAAATGTTTCCCGCAGGTGTCCATGGCTCAAGGCTGAATGCTGTCTATTCCATGGCTGAAGCGATGCTCGACAATGCGGCGCAGAAGAACTTTGTCGGATTTGGCGGGGAAGCCGCTGCTGCTTCTGACACCACACCCGAGTTCAGGAACATCAAGTTAGTTGCTGCTGCGGTTGCTCTGCAGGAGAGGGTTCCTTCGATTACCAAGACAGATGCTCAGCGTCGGGTGTCTCACTGGTCGAACGGCGCGGTATCAACCAGCACCCTTCAAAGGTGGTGGCCGGGAGGGGAACAGTGTGACCCTTGGCGAAAGGAGCAGATTGAGTTCCTCGCGGAAAAGGCGAAGGAGATGCTGGACGGGATGTCTGAGGCTGACGCGGAGTTGTGCGTGAAAGATAACGTGAAGCAATTGGTAAGCCGATTGGCGAAACTCCGGAAAAACATACTAAGAAAAACCCAGAACTCCCGTAAGTAACTGAAATCTAATTCTGGATTTGAGGTTGTAGCCAAGGGGTCTATCCCCCCTAAAATAGATGCCGAACTCAGTAACGAGGATCGGCTTTTGAACGTACCCGCCAAGCATAACTACCTGACTGACGCCATTGTCAGGATGAATTCGGAGATCACTGCCGAGATTGCAACGATCCCGAAAAGCCCCAAGCCAGACGAGATGTTGAACACCCAATATCTCGCCGACATGCTCATGGTCAGCCCGAGGACTTTGGAGGCATGGAGGTCGGAGGGGCGTGGCCCAAAGGTGACCCGGATCAACGGTGCAGTGCGGTATATGTACCGGCACGTTATTGAGTGGGTGCTTGAACAGAACCCTGATCACGATCTGAGCTTGGAAGCGGGAGAATGAAAAACGCCCCAGCCCTATTTGGGCCGGGGCTTTTTTTATCACCAAGGTCCCCAGCCGACCAAAGCAGGAGAACCTCTAATGGTTACATCTTTATCCAGAACTACGGAAAACAGCAACGACGCCGTCGGATTGAACCCATGAGACGTCGTGAGAGAGACGTTGCCCGTCTCGCCCGCCTGTTCGGCAGAACTGTAAGCCGTACCCGCAACAATCACCTGTCACTAAACCACCCATTCTTGGACCCGATCATCACGCCTTCGACGCCGAGCGATCACCGGTCCTTCATAAAGCTCCGCGCTGATTTGCGCAGGGCACATCGCCATTGAAAGGACAACAGTCATGGCAACACCGAAGCTCAACACAGCCGCAAAATCCTCTGGTGCCAACAAGGCCCTGATCCAATCTGTGAAGGACGAAGCGGGGGTAACCCACAGTGAGGCAGTGGAGGCGATCAACGCCTATTGCCTGAACGGTCACGCGGCTGGTGATCCTATTGATCCGACAAAGGTCGCGGCGCATTTGAAGGATGGGCCTGAAAAGCCGAGTGAAAAGGCTTCAGGCTTCGTCGCACAGGCCCGCGAAGCTGCTGGTGCTACCGCTCCCAAAAATGGTTTCGACATCCAAGCCTACATGGCCCAGATGAAAGAGACCGCCGAAGGTATGCTGGTAAAGGCTGGTCGCTACAATGCGACTATTGACGACGCACGCGTTGGGTCCGACGCGAATGACAGTGGACTGTTCTACGGCGTGCTGGATGTGAAGTTGGAAGGTGTACCCGAAGGGGTCGAGCCGATCCCGTTATTCGCCGCTGTTAACACTGACGACAGCCTGAAAACGGCTGACGGTGAGCTTGATACCGAAAAGTTTAGGGAGAACCCGCATATAGCGCGTCAGTTTCTTGCGGGTCTTGCCACGGTGGATAAATTGATCAAGATCGCCGGGATCGACGCCGACGAACTGGCCGACGTTGCCGATGCGGATGACCTGCTGCAAAGCTTTATTGGTACTGAGCTTTGCGTTGTTGTTGCGCGGAGCAAAGATCAGTACGGCCTGCCTGCAAACAAGATCAAGAAGATCGTTGGTCCGAAGAAATGACGACCCCGACCTATGCCTCTGCCGCGCCCCAGCTCGCAATGGCGGGCTGGGATCGGTTGATACCACTCAAGAAGAACGACAAGGCACCACGTTACCCCGGTTGGGAGATCGCAAACGAAGGGTCTATCCCGTCCGAAAAGTTTGATGCGTGGGTTAAGCGCGGTGCTTACGACGGTATTGGCTGTGCCTCTGGTGGTTGGGCGCTGGGCGTTGATTTGGATCATAAGCAAGCAGATCACGCCGCTGCTGTGCATGCTATTGCCGACGAATATCTCGGTCGTACTCCACTGATCCGCGTGGGTCAGGCTCCAAAGACCTTGCGTATATACCGGCAAAACGCTGATGACCGCATCCAAACCCGAACGCACCGTGACATTGATGTCGGTCTATACGGCACCACGGGTCAGTTTGTTCTTTACGGTATGCACCCGCTAACAGGCGCGCCGTATTACTACACCGAAGTCGAGCCATTAGAGATATCCCCCGATGATGTGCCGCTTGTCACGTCAGGACAGATCGACGCCTTCATATCGGAATTGCAACGGCTGAACCCAACTGAGACCCGGCACGACTTCGACGACGTAAGCGCCGGACAATTTAGTTTGTCAGCCGATATCGGCGCGCGGGTCGAAGATGCCCGGTTTTTGGACCCTGACCGGGACATAGCCGACGTCGTGGCCCAGATCATGCGTGAAGCCAGTCAACGGCACCCCACCATGACGGCTATCGTAGCTTACCTTTCAAGCGCTGGATGGGACGAAGAAGAAATCATCAACGCCATCGCTGAGCCTTACCTTGATCACTTTGTCGGTAACCCTCGCGAGGTCGCGAGCCGTTACCAGAAGCTGCTGAAATCAATCGACGGGGCGCTGGCCAAGGGCATCGCGACAGACCTGCCCTTGCTGGTTGCTAACACCGGCTTTTCCAAATGGGGCAGGGGGCTGCTGTAGCCGATGCCAACGCGCGTAATAATAGGCTGGGATACCGAATATCAGGAGGTCGATCCCGTAGGTATGGGACGGCCGAACCCCCTTGTTTTCAAAGGACCCAACAAGCGTGGCGGGCACAAAAGTCCTGAAGCGCGTTCTGTCGAAAAGTTCAATGAAGTTTTGGCTTATACGGTCTGTGTCCTGAACCCTGCGACAGGTGCGCGTACCACCTCCTGCATCGACGCGTGGAGCGATACAGGGTTGGGTGATGGTCCCTTTGCGGATTGGCGCAAGCGTCTAAAGATGATGAACCTGATCGCTGCTGCAATTGCGGGCGGTATTGGTGACGGAACTATACCCGCCGACCCAGATGGGTACTCGGTGATATTCGCCGCACATTACACCGCTGCTGACCTTCCTGCGCTATCTGATTTTGAGGAGCTAACGCAGTCGCGGGCGCGGTATTTCCAAACTGTGCGAAAGACGTACGCCACGTTGGAGCGGCCTATGAAGCGGTCTGTTAGGATCCTCGGTTTAGGACATCGTGTACCCGTCTCGGTGCGGCTGGTGGATACGATGTTGTGGGCACCGCAGACCCATAAGTCAGTATCAAAGCTCGGGGATGCGTTGGGCTTGCCCAAGATCGTTCTTCCACAAGGTGCTATACGAAATATGCGGCAGCTACTGATCGACGATCCAGACCTGTTCCGAGCCTACGCGATACGTGACGCCGAGGTTGCTGCCCTCTACGCGCATCGCTTTCTCCAGTTCACGAGAGACACACTGAGGCTTGGGAGCAAGGTCCCTGTCACGGCGAGTGGTGCTGGCGTTTCTTTCGCTGTTAGTGCGCTTGAGGCGTCTGGCATGCCCATACACCAAGTTGTGGGGCGGGATGAGGACGGTGAATATCTGCCCCGCGCTGTTGTTGTGAACCACAAGGCCGCTGAAGCGTTTCACGGCGCGCGTAATGAGACGTTTTGGATCGGTCCATCGCCCGAAGACACACCGCTCTACGATTGGGATTTGCCTAGCTGTTACCTGACCACGCTCAGCATGGTTGGTATGCCCCTCTGGGACCAAGCCGAAGAAACTGTTGACCTGTCCCGATTGGCCACAATGGACCACATGACCTACGCGAATGTGGATTTTTCATTCCCACTGGACACCCGGTTCCCTTGCCTGCCTACGCGTGGTGGTGAGAATGAAGGCCTGTTCTACCCGATATCTGGGAACTCGTGGTGTACCGGCCCCGAGCTTGTTGTCGCCCTCCAACTTGGTGCGAAGATCAACGTTATCAGCGGTGTCGTGCTGCCCATGGACATGACCCGTCGCCCGTTCTTTGACGTACTGGAAATGCTGCAGGGTATCCGCACCATGGAAAGTCGTGCTGGGCGTAAAGGGTCCGTTGAAGAGCGTGGAGCCAAAGAGATCGCAAACTCTCTGTATGGGCAGATCGCGCGCACTGTCAGTGGTATGCGGCTTGGAGGCAAACGCATTCGCGGCATTGATCTGCATGATGGATCACGCCCCGAGATACCTGAGAGCGCCATTACAAGCCCCGCCATTGCGGCTCACGTAACGGGGATCGCGCGTGCGGTGGTAAGTGAACTGATCAACGGGTTACCGCGTGACACCGCGATCATCAGCGTCACGACCGATGGGTTTCTTTCAAGCGCCAAGTTCGAAGACATCGACATCAGCGGTCCTGCCATGACGGCGTTCATGGACGCACGGCACCTTCTCGTGCCGGGAGATGCCCCATTGGAACTGAAACACACCGCCCAGCGTGTGCTGAGTATTCGCACACGCGGTGCTTTCTCAATCGATGGTGACCGCTCTGAAGCGCCCCTTATGGCGCGTGCGGGCAATAAGATGGACGAGGACGATCTGATCAGCCTTGTCGAGCGCGAGCTTACATCTAACGAGGCTGCGTGGGCTGAGAATGATTACTGGCTTCGGATGGCCGTTGAGCGTGAGTACGGCACCAAGGTGAAGCGCGGGCGTCTGCGCAGCATCATGGAACAATGGGAACTGCGTGGTGGTGACCTGACGCGTAAGGAAATGTCCGTTTCCGTGGCGCTGGAATACGACCATAAGCGTATGATCATGGACCCCGTGACCGAGTGGAACGGTCTGTTCGGAGCACCGACCGTCCCTTGGATGACAGCCTCCGACGCGCACAATGCACGTGCCTCTTTCAAGCTTTGGCGGCATGGACAGCAACGTGTCCTGAAGACGCCTACCGATCTTGATGACTACCGCAGATTTGCGGCCTGCAAGAAACCCAAGGCCACAGGCCGTGCGGCGCGGCCTGACGCAAACATCGACGCCCTTCGCTCTGCCGCCGTCCACGGGACATTTGGCCTTATCGGAACCAGTGAGGGAGCTTCTGATCTGGAGGCAGGCCGATGGAGCATTGTCGATATGGCCAAACTACTGACCTACGCGGGGTACCCGACCACGAAATACCAGTTGTACCGACGTGCCCAAAAACCCCCGCTAGAAGTTGCTCCCGATGTCTGGGATGTGATCGCCGTGCTCGCAGCCTTGGAGGATGTTGAAGAGGAGATTTGGGACGAAAATCCCAACCCGCTTCGGGTTTTTGATGAGGCAGTTCGCCTGGAGCCATGGTCAGAAACTGTCAAAAAACTACGCGATATCAATGTACATAGCGGGTTTTTGATCCAGTTCGTTTCGCCTATATATATGGAAAGGGAACTACCGAACTGCGAACTGGACCCTGAAGACACCCAGTTTACCGCAGGAGACCGTGAAGATGGCTGACATTTTCGCGGTAATGGCCGCTACCCCAGACCCCACCGAACGCGCTGATTTGATCGACCTGCTCGCCTCGGAGACCGACCGGCGAGGATTGATTGGCACTCGCCGATTTGCAGTGAGGCGAAGTGCCCATCGTATCTGGATCACGTTGATGTCGCGACGGATCGCCGACCTGTGGCGCGAAGAGCGGGGTGAGGTCACTGATCCTGCGCTGGGTGACCTGCACCAATTGGCACAGCGCCAAGTCGAGCGTGGCCGACACCTGCCAGTACAGGAGAATTGAATGCCGAAACGTAGCCTAACTGATGCTGCCCGAGCGCAACTGGATAAGCTTGACGCTGACCGTGAGACTTTGAACGACGCTATTGAAGAACACGAGCGGTTGGGAGGTGATCCTCTCCCACCACCATGGGGCGTCCTCTACGTGATCTCTGATGGGAGTGGATGTGTGAAGGTGGGGATATCCTCAAACATTCGCCGCCGTCTTACTGAGTTACAGATGGGTAATCCACGTCAATTGTCGTTGGAGTGGTATGAGTTCTTTCCCTTGCGCTCTGAGGCCCGTGACGCCGAAGTTGCCATCCAGGGTGCCTTGAAACGGCATGCTTCAGGTGAGTGGTACGAGTGTAGTGTGCGGCACGTTGATAAGGTCTACATGGCTCTCGACACTGACGATCACCTTATCGACCTGACCCCCTTCGACAGTTGCGAACTAGACAGTGAAGGCGACCCCAAACCATGGGCGCTGGCCGAGCGGGGATTGATCTGATGTTTTTGACGTATAGCGTGGACCTCCTGCCCGAGGCGAGTGAAGCTTGAGCGACGTTTCCGCCATACGCCGCCAATTTGGCATCAGTGCTTTGCAGTGGGATCGCGCAAAGAAGAAAGCTGCCCGTCGGTCCAAATCCCAGAACCCTCATCCTGGGCTGATCCTGATGATGTTCTTGGTTGAGATGAGAGACCTGAATGTTGAGCAGGCAATGGACGAAATCGAACGTGTCACCGGCGCGCGTCCACTGCCTTCACCCACTGCAACACTAGCGAAACTGGAGAAATCCTTATGGCGATGATGATCGTCACCACCGGCGTTTGCCCCGCGCCTCCAACCTTGGAGGGTCGTAAGATGGCGACACGAACTGAGAGATGCCGATGCCCGAGCTGTCAGGCTGAAACAACAGTCACGTTCTATGAGCATTCAGGTGGGTGGAAACCTGACGAAATACTGACAGCATTGCCTCCCTTCACTGATCGCGCTGGGCGCGTGCATTGTCGCGATTGTGGTGTCGCTGCTGCTTGGGTTCCGCATAGCCGAGGATACACCGCGCCGATCCAGTTGGACTTCTTCGGGGAGTTGGAATGATGGGGCTGATCGACGGCAACATCATGCTGCAGGCAGCGCCGCCAATGCCAATGCATATACCTATGCTTTCCCATGTGGGTGATCACCTATCTCATGACCTTGGAGGGGGAGACACCCGGATAGATTTCAGGTGACCACTGCCGGGGTGTTTTACCGGAGGCTTAGCTGAGCCCATGACGATTTTGAGTGAGGGAGGATTGAGGTGAACAAGCCCATAGACAGGTTCAGACGTCACAGCGTTGTTGGTCCCGGCAAGGAATGTAAAATCTGTCGCTGGCATCCTGAGGATCGGAAGCGGCTTGTTATGCGCCGTGTCGCGGGGGCATCATTCCGGGAACTGGCCTCCGAGTTTCCCGCGAATAAGGACGCGCTACGCACGCATCTCGTCAATTGTGAGGCAGCAAACATCGCCGCCCAAGAGGAGCAGCGGCATCGTGCAATCGACTGGTTACCGATCCTCGACACGTTGGCCGATGCCGGAGATGCTGCTGGACGCGCGATCCAGAGCGGATTTGAGCGGGGTGATGTGGCCTCTGCGCTGGGCGCGGTGGACAAGCTTTCTGAGAATGTGAACACGCGCCTCGAAATCGCGACCAACATTCGAGCACACGAGCACCGGCAGATCGCGGAGGCCTTGAGAGAGATTTCCGCTCACTTCGTCCATGCCGACCCGATCAACGCACCAGCGATTATCGACCAAGTTCTGCGGGACCGGGTGCATGCGCAAAATGCTCTCGGTGATGTGTTAAAGTCCAGCAAAGGAGCCGACACTGATGACGGATGAAATTATCTTAGATCGGGACCCTGTCCCTGAACCCGAACCGATTGTTGCCGCACTGGATGCTGCGGGCTTGAGCCATCTGCTGGCCAACAATGAGGAAACCTACCGAGCGGCGTTGTTGCGAGAAGCCTTAGCAACCTGTGACGACGCACCTCCAACAGACCCCGAAGCATTTGAACAGGCCTTCATTGACCTCGTGCGAAAGAGTGCTTTGCTGCTGAAACAATTGTCGGCTTCGCCTGACATGGAGTTGCCGGATCGTGGTACGCGGGGCTTCGACGCGTATGTTGTGCAGGAGGCTCTCCTCGATTTGTTATCAGGGGCTTGTTACCGTCTAGAATACCATCACCCACAGGGTGCGAATGACGATCCTCGTTGCCTTTACTCCGATGGGATGCACAGCGCCGAGGAGGAAAACGATGACGAACATTAAGCGCCTAGCGCCGGTCGAACCTGACGAGGATACAGATACCGCGTACTTCACCCAATTGGACATCGACGGCGTGATCACAGGTATTGCCGAGATGGCCGCGTTGACGAAGAGCTTCGCGCTGGACGAGGAAAACGACAAAGGTGTTCGGGTCGGAGCCGCTATTGCAACTGGCAAGTTGCTGGCAAGCGCAGTCCCTGCATTGAAGGTGCGAAATGACCTGTTCTCCGAAGACCTTTCCTTCATCAGGCGCGCCTTGGGAGATGGTGTCGGCCAAGACCTGACAGGCCGTCTACGTCACCGGCGTGCTGTCGCGCTGGCCGAACAACACGCAGAACGTACCGGTGTCAAAGTTACCGTCCGCGAACCCGAGCGCAAACTGTTGGAGTGACGCTATGACCGGCGAGGGGACAACTCATCTGGACGACAGCACGGAACAAAACACGCGGGATGTGGTCCGCGATATCCATCAAACCCTATCTGAATTTGCCGCCTTATGCCCTTGGGCATTCACGCCCGGTAGCGGTGCCGGTGTCCTGCGTGGGATGCAACTGTGTATCGAAACTGAATATGTTTGGGGACTAGACCGACAGCGTGACGAGGAACTGCGTCCCTTGCTTGAGGCGTGCAATGTCGAGGGCCCTGAACAGAAGATCAGGCACCGAAGATATCAAGCCCGTAGGAAGCTGGCTGTCTGGCTGATCCGACAACTGAGGGATGGCCGCATCCACAAGTCATGGTTTGAGATGTGGCCGGTAAAAACGGCGTATTGGATCGAATACCGAAACAAGGAATACAGCCAGCCGCCCCTGCGCGAGGGGCATCTGGATCATAGCGATGTCGGTGAGTATCGGATTTGCCGCCATTGCCACCAGCAGTTTGAACCCGTGCATCGTGCTCACTTCTTCTGCAGCAACTCCTGCCGGTCGGCGTCTCACCAATACTGGCGGTATGTCCGAAAGGACGGACGGCGTAACCACAGTGGCGATTTTCACAACCGAAAACGCAAGAGGCCTCCCTCCGAGTTCAGCAAAGAACTGGCCTTTGGAGGTAGTCGGAATGGATGACGTGCAGGCACGGTTGAAACGTGTATTACCGAGGGCCGCTGCCACAATGGCGCGGTCGATAGCAGGAGGGAACCGGCGCGGCAGACACCTGTTAGTGAAAGCCTACGGTGAGGCCGAAACTGCGCGCATGATCGCCGAGGCCAAGGCTCAATTGGCAAAGGAGGAAGCTGATGCCAAGAAAGACTGATTACCTGTCCAAACACAACGAGCTTCGCAGGCACAACGGCCAGTTACCTTTGGTTCCAATGAAGGGATCGATGAAGCGGGGCGCTAAGCTTACCAAAAGAAAAGCCGCTCAAGGCACCTCAGGCCTGAAGAAGTTGAGAAATACCAGTGCTGCTCTGGCGAATGGCGGTTATCCTCTGAGCCGATCACAGAAGTACGGTAAGTGAACATACCTAAGCTCTTAGGGTTTTAAAGGATACTATAGGGGAGTGGTCACCGATGGCCGACCGGACCTCCCAGTTCAGGCTCAATAGGCAATGCATGCTCCTGTGGCTCTACGCCATGCTTCTCTAACCATTCGAGTACCTCCCCCCACTGCGTCTGGGTCGACGGCTTACTGCGGAATTCCTGCAGTTTTAGCCTGCATCGGAGATCAACTCCATTTTCTCATACCCTTCTACTGAGCCTCCCCAACTGAACTGGTCCACCACTATGTTTAGGAAACGGAGGACCACGAATGGCAAACAAGCGACCGAAGCCCGAAGAGATTGTCTCGAAGTTACGGCAGGTTGAGATATTTTTGTAAGCTTCACCGCTCGACTGAGGCTGCTTGACTTTGTGCTGTGTTCTGGCAGCATTCGTCTGCTCTCAATCAAAATAAAGGCAATTCATATGGACTTGACTGTACTCATGAAAGACCTGCAGCAACGACGCGACGAGTTGAAACTGCAATTGCACCTTGCGTCGAAAGAAGCCGAGGATGAATGGACAGAGCTTCAGGCCGAATGGGACAAGTTTCTTACAAAAGCCGAGTTCGAAAAGTCCGCTGAGGAAGTTGGAGAAGCAGCACGCGATCTCGGCCTCAAGATGAAGGCCGCGTATGACAAAATGAAAAAGGCAACCTGATCAACCAGGCTATTGGGTGATTCAGTGCGACCTCATACCCGGCTGCCAGCCCGCCAGAAGTTTCATAACTTTGGGCTCAACAATAGTGCGATGGGTCTTGCAGAAGGATCCGCGGCCGAACTAAAGGAGACCGAGCGATGAACCTGGTCGCAATTCTCATGAAAGATGTTGAAGCGGCGCGCTCCGCGCGTGGCAAAATTGCGGGATTAACCAGTAAGGCGCTTGTTCAGTTAGAAGACGCGGTTGTCGTCTACACTGAAGATGGCGAAATCAAACTTGATCAGACCGTCAACATGACGAAATTCGGGGCTCTGGGCGGTCTTTGGGTCGGTGTGGTTATCGGTGGCGCTATTGGTCTGATGAGCGGGAATCCAGCGCTATTGGCCGCAAGCGGTGTGTTTGGGTCACTCACAGGTGCCGTTGGAGGATCGGTCGCTGATCGTGGCATTCCGGATGATTTTATGAAGAAAACGGCACGATCATTGGAAGATGGTCGTGCCATACTTTTCCTATTGGGTGGAACCGAGAACCCAGAAATGGTTCTTGAAAAGCTGTCTGCTTTTGAGGGTGAGGTGCTGATATCGGATTTCTCTGACGATGTCGTGCAACAGATCAACGATGCACTTAAGTCATTATGATCCGCAGGTGTGTTCATCAAAACGACGATCGTTTAGCCATCATACAACGACACCACGGCTGCAGGAAAAAGCTCTTGCCAGTACGTTTTCGGCTCAAGTCTCTGGCAGTACTGCCGAATAGGTTACGGAGGGCTCTTCAGCTTCCGTTCCAGCGCCATTTCAATCGCTATAGGCCGGGACGAATGTAGTTGAGGATGGCGTTCATACGTATGACCACCTTCCGAATGACATGAGTAGCCCCAGCGCTTTCCGTGTAGATTGCCGCAATGCCTGCTGCACCCGGTGGAATAGCGTCGAGTAAATCTGGATCATCAGGCGTTATCGTTATGATGAAAGGCTCGCTGACGATCTGGCCGGCCTGATAAACACTTCCGGTCACTTGCGCTTGTCCTTGGGATGCAACATCCAGAATGGTCTCGACCGTCCCTGTAAGAAGCACGCCGGGCCTAGTCTTGAAAGTCATCTCAACCGGCTGTCCTGGCTTGAGGTGGCGCAGATAGATCTGGTGGATTTCGACGATGATGGCCTTCTCAGAAGTATCGACAAAAACACCCGCAGGCGAAAAGGGGAATGGCACGACCCTTTGACCTTCAGTGATGGCCAAGTTGGTCACGAACCCATTGGACGGCGCGCGAACCGTGGTCTGCTCTAGGTTCCATTGGGCTTGGGCCAATGCGGCTTGTGCCTCGGCAAGTTTGGCAACGACCCCGTCGGGTGTGAGGGCATCGAGTTCGACTTGCGCTCGGGACACGGCTGCCTGAGCCTGATCAACGGCACCTTGCGCAGTGTCCAAATTTGATTGGCGCGTCTCTAACCGGTTCTCCGATATTGCACCGCTTTGCACAAGCTGACGGTCATCCTCAAACCTAGCCTGGGCAAGGTTTCTTTGCGCTATTGCTTGTCGCAACTGAGCCTCTGCGGACGCGAGACTTTCCCGATCCTGTCGGATCTGTGCCTCAACGCGCGCAACGGTGGCTTGGGTTTGCTGAACAGCGATCTTGTAGGGCTCAGGATCAATCAGGAACAGAACGTCCCCCTCCTGCAAAGGCTCGTTTGGCTTGGCCACAACCTCAATCACCTCGCCGTTGACATTGGGGACAATGCTAACTGCGCGAGTAAGAACCTTAATTGGCCCCGATGGCGCGCCCCACTGCATCGGGATGAACAAGAAGATCAATAGGACAACCATCCAAACTATAGTCGACAGCCAAGTCGTTTTAGAGTTCGGAAGAACCTTGAGCTTCACGAGAACAAAGAGGACTGCAACATAGGCAAGAGTCAGGAAAACGATCATGCAGAGTCCCCCTTCTCCTTAGAGTTCAGAGTAGGGTCTTCAAGGTCCAGCTGTGTTTTAAACGGAGACCGAGTATAGGCCCAGATCAGTGCCAAAGGCCATAAAACACCTAGCAACAGAGCGCCCACCCATCCAGCGACGTTGATAGCATCCGCCTGCGGATGACCACGCTGCGCCGCGATTTTTCCCGGAAGCATGGCTAAAACCACAAAACCAACGATTGCCGTAAAAATCAGAACGATGAGTACGACCCATGCAAAAATGTCTAAACCGCTCACTCGAATTGCCTTTCTATTTTAGCGATGCCCCTCAAGATTCTTGTGGCCAATCGTCTTCGACGAACGTCACCGAACGGCGCATACTAAAGTTGGGTGCTCTTGAGAACTGATTTCGGCTAGCGCTGCTCCAGGTTAATGAGGAACAAAAACACAGTCTCGCTCAATACAGAAACGAGTATTAGGTGGTAGGCGACCCGCAAACGAGCCGCCTGCGCTCGGTTCGGCCTATTGCACATATTCGTCGAAGTTTTCCACGCGTTGAATATTCGGCAGTTGGTACGTTCCGTCGAAGAACTCTGCGTGAGCTCCGTAGGCCCGGATGTAAGGGAACCAGCCGCGACCAGGCAGCGTACGAACATAGTTGCTTTCCCAGCCATCTGGTGCAGCGTCAGGCCCTAGCATCACAGCAAAGGAACCATCTTCGTTCTTCTTTGGTTTGTGCCCGAGACTGTCTATGGTTACGTCATCGCCGGATTCCAGGCCTCGATTGTCGAGAAGAACACGTGTGTCGGGATCGTAAATCGTCAGAGACCAGAACAAATCGGTCTTCGGTTCCCGGTCAAAGAGCATTACGTAACGCTCTTCGCCCTTGAGCCGCTCTCCATTTGAGTCTTCGAACTTGGCAACATACCCCTGTGCTTTCCCGGGTCGGGGTACAGTCATCGAAGGTGAGGTCAACTGCGCTTCGTAGGTATACCGGGCTCGGGGATCAAAAATGTCAAAGTTCTGAGTGCTTTGATCGTACTTGATACCGTCGCCCCATTCGCCGCCAAGCACGTATCGCCAATCGAACTCGCGGAGGACACCATCCAGCCGCTCGCTAAACACGAACGACTTTGCCATCATCTCGCCCACCTTGGCACCGTCTAATAACGCTGCTGTTTGACGCTCATTCGGCTCAAACGGCTTTCCACGCTCAATACCTAAGGAACGCAGCCAATACATAAACAGGCGGTCGCGTTCGGCGAGGTGCTCGTTGTTGATTGCGGCGTGTACGACCTTCCAGAAGGCCATTCCACGAGGCTGGATCGTCGGAAGGAACTTGTCCTCGCCGGGATGCACTGTGGTAGCGGGCTCATCACCGTAGCGGTACATCTGGATCTGGTTCCAGGTTTTCTGAACCGTATCCACATCTGCACCGGCCACACGCGCCAGAACGACGGCCCTGTCCGTTCCAATCTCATGAACTTGGAAGTCGTCGCCTAGCTTTTTCTGGTCAGGTCGCATGTGTTGCGGCGTGTTTGGACCCACAATGACATGCTTTCCCCCTTTGCCTTCGAAGGGCCCGAAGATTCCAATGTCAGTAGGCGATTCCTGCCACATATCAATGACCATGCCGATAACCACACCCGGTGGAATATCGAGCACAGTAGCGGCTCCGTTGGTGTTGAGCAGGCCCAATGCGTAGTTGGTGGTCTCATTGGCCGTCAGGTATCCACGCCTTTCGTTAAAGGACTCGATGCGTACGAAATCGCCGTATTCAAAGTCAAAATTGTTGAAGTAGTTCTGGGCAAGTCGTTCCTGAGCCACGATTGGCAACGCCCACAGATAGAGTTGCGATGCACGCTGGTGGTCAATCAGTTCGTATATCCGGTCCGCAGTCTCTTCTGTTGGGAAGCTGTGTTCTAGATCAAAGTTCCCAAAATAAGTTTCGACAGATCCGGTGACCGGCATTGAACCGGCGAACTCCTCATCGCTTTGGATATCAGAAAGCCGGATCTCGTCGGCGTTGGTAAGTGTACCTAAAAAGGCAAAGCTCGAAAGTGCAGACGCCAGCAATAAGCATTGTGTTTTCATAATCTTGGCCTTTAATTTGAGGGCAGCTAGACAGCTTGCCTACACATTACGAAAAAACCGCCCGAAGGATGTATCTCCTAAATGCGGTTACGCTATCAATCAGTCGTTGAGGTCGAGGTTGACCACAACCTTTTCAATCTCACCCGGGAAGTCGAAGGGTACATGATAGCTTTCACTTACGGGTTCACCAGCATCCGACCCAATGTCGAAAGTCTCATCGAGCGATATACGGTAGCCCATGGTTCGGTCGACGCGACCTTCAGCAACAAGAGCGTCATCGACAAACAGTTTGCCGGTGCCACCCTTACCGGCACCACCACCATCGTACTCGAACTCATAGCGGATGACGTGCTTGCCCGGCGTCAGAACATCGCCTTGGATGTTGTAACGCTCCAGGTTGGCGACATTGTAGGTGTAGACGGGTTTGCCTTCGAGTACATAGAGGGCCCAGCCACCAAAGCGGCCACCTTGAGTCACCAGCATACCATCCGTTTCGCCTTCACCGATCTCGACATGGGCGGTGATCGAGTGCGACTTGTTCTTGAAATCAGGCGCGGTGCCTTCCGGAATTCGACGCATGTTGTCGTAGTAAGTGAAGGTATCCCGGCCCAAGGTCAGGCTCGGGCGCAAGGCAACATCCAGTCGCGGAACCTTGTCGTTGTCTATAGGAAACACATCGTATTTCCTAGCTTCGCCGTAGAACAGGTATTGTAGTTCCTTCAGCTTTTCAGGGTGCTCGTCTGCAACGTTGTTCGACTGGGAGAAATCCTGTGCGACGTTGTAGAGTTCCCACGGCCAATCGTTGATGACGTCGCTTTTCTTAGTCACACTGATCCAGGGTGCTTCTGGTGGTGTTGTTGTTGCAACCCACCCATCACTATAGATAGCCCGGTTCCCCATCATCTCGAAGTACTGGGTTCGGCGGGTTGAAGGAGCGTTGGCATCATTGAAGGCGTACATCATGCTTGTGCCTTCAATCTGCGACTGTGCCACTCCATTTATCGAATGTGGCGCAGGAACGCCCACTGCCTCCAAAATCGTTGGCATGATGTCGATCACGTGGTGGAACTGATTGCGCACCTCTCCTTTGCCTTCAATCTTCGCCGGCCAAGAGATAATCATTCCGTTTCGGGTGCCACCAAAGTGGCTCGCGATCTGCTTGGTCCACTGGAACGGTGTGTTCATCGCATGGGCCCAAGCCGCCGGGAAATGCCCAAAGGTGTTGGGGCCGCCCAACTCGTCCATGCGGGCATAGGTGTCTTCGAACGGAACCATAATGTTGTTGAAAAAGGTCATCTCGTTCAACAATCCGTCCGGGCTACCCTCGGCGCTCGCACCGTTATCCCCCATTAGGTAGATGACCAGCGTATTGTCCATCTCGCCAGTTTCTTCGACCGCATCCAAGATTCGATTGATCTGATGGTCCATATGCGCGAGAGCCGCCGCGTATACCTCCATCATTCGTGCATAAAGCTCCTTCTGTTGATCGTTCAAGGAGTCCCAAGCGCGGAGCTGCTCTGGTCGTGGAGTTAGCAAGGTACCTGGCGGAATGATTCCTTTCTCGATCATGTTGGCATGGGTCAGCTTACGCATCTCGTCCCAGCCCATGTCGAACTGCCCCTTGAACCTATCGATCCATTCCTTTGGTGCATGATGCGGAGCGTGAGAGGTGCCCGGCGCATAGTAAACAAAGAATGGTTTGTCTGGCGCCAGTGCATGCTGCTCGCGGATGTAGTTTATGGCCCGGTCGGCCATGTCCTCATCAAGGTGGTAGTCAGGCGTGTTGGGCGGCTCAACCGGCTTGGTGCCGTCAAATATCGCCGGGGTGAACTGGCTGGTATCGCCGCCGATGAAGCCGAAAAACTGTTCGAAACCCAGCCCAGTGGGCCATAGATCGAACGGTCCGGCTTGGCTCGATTGCCAGTCGGGCACGTTATGGTTCTTCCCGTACCAAGCCGTATTGTAACCATTGCCCTTCAGGATTTCGGCAATGCTACCGTTTTCTTTCGGCATCAGCGAGTTATACCCTGGAAAACCGGTTCCGATTTCCATGATGACGCCTGTGGCGTTTGAATGGTGATTGCGGCCCGTAATCAAGGCAGAGCGTGTGGGTGAACACAAAGCCGTCGTGTGCATCTGTGTGAACATCAGACCTTCGGCAGCCAACCGGTCATAGGCTTCGGTCGGGACCGGACCACCAAACGCCGTTGGAGCACCAAAACCCACATCATCCGGCATGATCAGGAGAATGTTCGGAGCGCCTTTGGGGGCCGTTACTTGTCGTGGAAAATCCAACGTCGACTCGTTGGTTCGCAACCCTGCGTGCCCACGGAACTCGGTCATCGGGATTGGCAGGACTGACCGGTCCCAATTATCGCTGTTTTCGGCTTGTGCAATTGATGCTGGCAGCCCCAACACCCCCAGCAAGCCAGTCAGAGCAACGGTTGACGAGAATTTCATAGCTGTTCTCCCACACGTAAATTAGACAAACACCCAGGATCGAGGGGCAAAGTCTGCAAGTTGAATACACCGACAGAATCGTCCGCCCCCTGCGGTGAACATGCAGAGAATAACTGTGCCGAAAGTAGAGATGTCGGAAAACACGCGGCGGTCCAACCCTTCTTCGAGTATCGAACCTGCGTTCTTTTTGCTTAAGCCCGCCTTCCGCGGGAAGCGAACACCGAAGGTGAAACCCCCTCTAGGGCAGTGAAGGCTTCCGAGAATGTCTGACGGTGTGAGTACCCTACCTTCGCTGACACCTCTTCAATGGAATAACCCTTTGCGAGTGCTTTCTTGGCGATCCCATGCCGCGATTGCGAACGAAGACCAGAGAAACTGGTCCCTTCCAGTTTCAGCTTCTCTTGCAATGTTCTCGAAGAAATTCCCAACAGACTTGCAGCCTGGCTCAACTTCAACGGCGCATGAGCGTGTTCGATTGAATTCAGAAGTAGCTGTTGTATCAGATGGCCGTAGTCACTCGGCTCTTTAAAACCCACATCAACGCCTTCCATCAACGGCCGAAGAGTTGCATACACGCCGGCATCCGAGCTCTTCATTGGGCTTCTCAGCAGGATATCGTCAAACTCGATAACGCCGGTTCGACACTGATGCACAACCTCCGCGAAAGGAAAAAGGTGCTTGTGCTCGCTTCTGGCGCTAGGGAACCCTATTCGCATGTTTGCCGTCGGCGTCCACACGGCTTGACTGACGACGTTTGTTAGGAGGGCCACTGAATACTGAATTTCAAGATCACCCTGAAAGGACCGCGGTAGATTTAGATCGTATTCTAGCCGGCATCGGCCGAACCTGATCGTTATCGAGAGATTGGCTGTGTTCATCAAATAGTTAAGGCCCTTTCGAACGATCTGGAGACTGTCCCAAAGAGTCTCGCTTGTCAGAACTGCCTTACCGAAGAGCCCGAGATCGCCAACACTTTGGCCAAGACCGGTTCGGAGTAAGAAGTCTCCATCGTATGACGCCTTTTCCAGTTGCTCCAATGTCTCAAGGTACAGATCAAAATCGATAAACTCTTCGCTGATGGTTATCTCAGAAACCAAGTCCAGACACGGCGAAAAGTGGCGGTTTCGCTCCGTCGAAAAGCTGTGAACAGGACCGGCCAAGACGCCCGCCCTGATGCGCATTGGCGAGTGAAAATTATCCGACCCGTTGGTGTTGACGTTAATCGTTTTTTTCATGAATTCCCCGACTAACTTCTAATAGCACGTCCAGGTTTGCGGCAGGTTAGTATCTCTTAAAGGTGCAACTAATATATATAGATATCAATATTTTTTGTTGTACAACAACTTGTTGGCCTGAGTTACATCGAAGAAAAACTGCTTTTACCCGTGGTTTCGGTTCAATCCCTCAACTGATCCATACCAATCACAACCTGGTAACTGCCAACGCCCCAAACCTGTATTTCTGGTAAAGCTGGCGCTCTGTCCGTAGTCAGAGTTTTTCGGAGATTTCAGTAAACGAAAAGCGCTGCGTGCATCGAAAGCCGTTATGCGAAGCGTTCAGAGGGGTCACGCCTTTTTGTCTCCTAGGCTTTGTCCGCCAAGTGGTCTGTCAAGTGGGTTGCAGCGAATGTCTGCTTACTGAAAATCCGGTCGATTTCCGACTTAGACCCATTGGCGCGGAACAGCCCTCACCGATTATTTGCGATACGGACCGACACTTCGATGCAGGGTTTCGCTGGGTCGTTCGCCGAAATGGCGTTTGTACTGCTCCGCAAAACGTCCGAAATGCATAAAACCGTTCTCAAGCGCGACCTTCTTCACCAGTCCGCGCGCTGGGTCGTTCTTACGCAAGAGCCTGTAGGTTTGGTTCAGCCTCATCCGCCGCAGCCATGCGGCCGGCGGAGTTCCGCGCGTCTCGGTAAAGGCATAGTGCAACGCGCGCTCGCTGACATCGAGATAGGCGCAGAGTTCAGCTATACCGATACGGCGTTGTTGTGCTCCGCGCACCAGCTCTTCGGCCTTCCTGACTAAAGCGTCGGGACTAGCAAGGTTTGGCACCGGTAATTCCAGATTACGGGCTTTTATCAGCGACAGCACCAATTCGCGCTCAAGCTGTTCGGTCAGATCACACAATAGGCTGCGTTGGACAGCCACTGACGTAATGGCCCGGACTTGCGAAGTGAGAGTTCTGAAATATCCGCGGGCCAGTTGACGCAATAGCGTGGCATCAGAAGGCCGCAACGAAACCGTGCCATGCGGCATGGCAGAAATCTCGGCTTCTGAGCCTGACAATACCGCATGCAACCTTAGAAATTTCCGCTCTGGAATCCTCACAACCAGCGCTTCCCAGAGGCTGGGTGCATAAAACTCGGCAGCACGGCCAGGGCGCTGCACAATAATGTCGTTGATTGTACTTCTAAGGCCCATCCATTCGCCCGGGTAAGATTGCGAAATGGGAAAACCGAACGCAAAGCTGCGCTCTTGTGTCGTGCCGCGATAGCGGATCGCGTTTCCCCATCGCACTAGACTCACTTGTGTCCCCAAGAAATCGGCGACCTTCATGTAGCCCGAAAAGCCACCCGGCTTCATCAGTTCGTATTCGTGATCCCAGCCAGCGAGGTTCTCACGCAACTCCTCGAAATCACGCGAGCACACGGACAGATAAAGCGGCATATTAATAGCGGACATTGATTTCAGCATAAGAGCACGCGCAAAACGATCAAGAATTTGTTTTGATCGCACACCTGCACCTGCAACTGCAGTTTTCGGATACATTCATAAATTTGATATCGAGGCCTGATCTGTCAGGATGAAAGAATTGTCGCCAAGCAAAAAGGGGAAGGGATAAGTATGAGGTTACTTAAAAGTCTGGCGGTAGCAGGCGCGGCACTGGTTAGCACCTCTGTCCCCATGCACGCACAAGAGAAGCCCAACATACTAGTGATCATGGGCGACGATATCGGGTACTGGAACATCTCGACATACAACATGGGCATGATGGGTTATCGAACACCCAACATTGATCGGATCGCCAACGAAGGAATGGCGTTTACCGACGCCTATGGTGAACAATCCTGCACGGCCGGGCGCGCCGCCTTCATCACTGGTCAGCTCCCAGTGAGGACCGGTCTCACCAAAGTAGGCCTTCCTGGTGCTGAGCTAGGTATGCGTGCAGAGGATCCGACTATCGCTGAGTACGTGAAATCCAAGGGCTACATGACCGGCCAGTTCGGTAAGAACCACTTCGGCGACCGGGACGAACACATACCTACTAACCATGGTTTTGACGAGTTCTTTGGCAACTTATATCACTTGAACGCAGAAGAAGAGCCTGAGAACCCCGATTACCCGCAGGATCCGGCTTTCCGCGAACAGTTTGGACCACGCGGTGTTCTACGCGCCTCGGCAGACGGCGAGATCCAGGATACCGGCCCGCTCACCCGTAAGCGTATGGAAACGGTGGATGAAGAGTTCCTCGCCGGCGCCATCGATTTCATCGAGCGTGCGGTCGAGCAAGACAAGCCGTTCTTCACGTGGTTTAACACTTCGCGCATGCATGTCTGGACACATTTGAAACCGGAAAGTGACGGCGTCACCGGCCTAGGTCTCTATCCCGACGGTATGGTCGAACATGACGGCCATGTAGGTATCCTGCTCGACAAGCTTGACGAGTTGGGTGTCGCAGACAACACCATCGTGATTTACACCACAGACAATGGGGTGGAAAAATTCGGTTGGCCCGACGGCGGCACTGCGCCGTTCCGCGGTGAGAAGAATTCGAACTGGGAAGGTGGTTTTCGCGTACCGTTGATGGTCAGGTGGCCGGGTGTCATCGAGCCCGGGTCGATCTCAAACGACATCATAGCTCACAATGACTGGTTCCCTACTATCGCAGAGGCTCTGGGTGACGCCGACTTGAAGGAGCGGTTGCAGAAAGAGGCGTTCTTTGGCGAGGACAATACCCCAGTCTATTTGGACGGCTACAGTTTCTACAAGCGTTTCAAGGGTGAAGCCGATGGAGGACCGCGTAAAGAGTTCTTCTACTTCTCGGACAGCGGCGATCTGATGAATCTGCGCTACAATGATTGGAAGATTGTCTTTGCCGAGCAGTTGGCACAAGGCCTCAATGTCTGGCGCTATCCTCTGGTAGAACTGCGTTTCCCGAAGATTTTCAACCTCCGCTCGAACCCGTTTGAGTTAGACATGGACGTTGCTCAGGGTCTTGGTCGCTGGACGGTCGAACGGATGTTTGTGATGCAACCAGCTATGGCATTCATCGGTCAGAAGCTTGCGACCTTTGAGGAATTCCCACCACGCCAGACGCCGGAGAGCTGGACGTTGGGAGATGTAATGGAGACCATCAGGGCCATGGCCGGAACGCGATAGGCTCAGTCGGTGTTCCGAGAGCAAAGGGCTGGGGCGGTTCAAACCGCCTTGGTCAACAAGTTTAGTAATACCAACAACGTCGCGTCTCATCGGCCTCGGAATCAATTTAGGAAGTCGCATGCCACTCAATTTGAACCGAAGCTATTTGGTTGCTGTACTAGGATTTTTCTGGTTGCTGTCAGACAACGTAGCTGCCCTAGCACAAAGTGATACAGAAGCTGCCGCTCAGGCGAATAACCCCTTGGCTAACATCACTGCGTTTAATCTGCAGAACTACTACATAGACGAGTTTACCGGGCCGAGCGGCGAAAGCGGAAATCAGTTCGTCTTGCGGTATGCGAAGCCAGTCTCCGTAGGAAACTCGCAATGGCTGATCAGAGCCTCCCTTCCTTACAACAGCTTTCCGTTTGGCGCCAATGGATCAACCGAAAGCGGGCTGGGTGATTTTGATGTTTTTGCAGCGTATCAGATCAACACTGGAGATCCGGCGGTCAGTTTCGCAATTGGCCCACAGTTGGTTGCTCCTACCGCCACAAGTGATCTTCTTGGTTCGGATCAATGGCAGCTGGGCTTGGCAAATGTATACTTCAATGCCAAGTCACCAAAGTTCCAATATGGGTACTTGTTAACTTGGCGCGGCGGCTTCGGCGATACAGACGGCAAACCACGCGTGAGTCTTGGAGCGTTTCAACCGTTTGCGTTCTACCAGCTTGGTCAAGGTTGGTATACTGGGGGAGCGCCAATTTGGACTTACAACTTTCAGAATGACGCGTACTCGGTTCCACTGGGCGTTCGAATTGGCAAAGTCTTTAAACGCAACAAAACTGTTTTCAATCTTTTTGTAGAACCACAGTGGTCCGTCGCCGATCGCGGCGCAGGACTTCCAAAAACGCAAGTGTATTTCGCTGTTAATATGCAGTTTCAAGAATGAGTCGTTTCCAAATAAACAGGAAAAAGGGAGAGCCTGATGGAGAAGTTTATTGCTGTAGTCTTTGATACTGAAGAGGCCGCGTACAAAGGTGCAGATGCGATGCGTGACCTGCATCGCGATGGCGAACTTGCTGTCTATGCGGCCGGTATCATTGCGAAAGATAATGAGGGCAATGTCGAGGTCAAAAAATCAGCTGATGAAGGGCCAATTGGAACTGCTTTCGGCCTTATGCTTGGTGCAATGGTAGGTGTCTTGGCTGGGCCGGCGGCGGTGGCATCTGGAGCCGCAGTCGCGGGTTCAGCGGCAGCTGCTCAGGCTGCGGCCGGCGGCATGGCTTTGGGCTCAATGACGGGCGGTGTTTTTGGTGCATATCGAGATCTTTGGGTTTCTGGCGTTGATGTTGCGATGCTGGATAATGTTGCCGTCGAACTCCTGCCAGGAAAATATTGCATAGTCGCTTCTGTAGACGAAGTCTGGACAGCTCCACTCGATGTGAAAATGAAGGAAAATGGTGGAACCATATTCAGAAAGCTTCGGACTGACGCCGTTGACGAACAAATAGAAGCGGAAATGGTTGCGTTGGACAAAGAGCTGACTTCAATGGAGGACGAGCTGGACGAAGCCGCTGAAGAAATGGCGGCAGATATCCAGGAAAGTATCGACAAGACCAAATCAAAGGTCAAAGAAACGAACGACCGAATTGACGCTCGGCTAGACGAGATCGACGCGGAGTTCGATGCTAGGTTGGATGCAATTGACCAACAAATCGCCTCGGCGACGGAAAAAACGAAAGCTCGGTTCCAAAAGAGAAAAGCAGAGATACAGGAGGAGTACTCTCACAGAAAAGCTCTTTTGAGCAAAGCAGCTAAGCTGGCAGGCGAGGCACTTGGCTAACGGGCCAACGAACCCGCTTAATTCTAAAGCGGGTTCGACACATCCGTTTGCTGGAGTTACAAATCGAATTTATGGAAGCAAACAGTTTTCGAGACCCACTTTCCTCGTACGGTGATGCTCTGTCGCGATGGTGGAGCTCAGTAGATCAACCCGCGGCACTCGCAGCGATGGTGTTTTGCGCGGCGGTTTTGGTTTTTCGTCGGGCGCTAGCTAGGGGCGTAGTTTCAGCGCTCAACGCATTGCTGTCAAACTTATCTTCCGAGATTGGTGAAGCGACGCGTGAACGCCTCGTTTCGGCTACTCAGGTACTTCTTGTAACCCTATCGATTTTCCTTGTCTCTGAAGCTCTGGAACTTCCCGAGTTTACAGGTGGCCTCTTTAGGAGTGGTCTAGCGACCGCTGCCATAGTGGCTGTGTTTGCAACTTGGTATGAACTAGCGGGTAACTTTGTTTCAATCTTAAAAACGGGTGAGTTTCAGGATGTAACACTTGAAGCTGATTGGACCACTAGAGTTACTCGCTTCGCTATTTTTATCTTTGGACTTACTGCCATTTTGAAAGTCTGGAATGTCGATATCAGCGGTGCTCTTACTGGCGTCGGTGTTTTGGGCGCAGGGCTTGCGATCGCTGCACAGGACTTAGTACGGAATTTGATCGCGGGAATGACCAACCAAAGCGAGGCTCGATTTGTCACCGGAGACGCCATAGAAGTTGATGGCAAGTTTCTGGGGACGGTCAAAAAGATCGATCTGCGTTCCACACTCGTGGTTGGCTTCGACCAAGTGCCCCGCCATGTTCCGAATGCTGATCTGTCAAATTCTGTTGTTAAAAATTACTCAAGAATGCAGCACAGGCGTATCCTGATTTCAATTCCACTTGTTCTTTCGTCGTCCCGTGACCAAATTGAAAAAGTTAGACGTGATTTGAGTGAGTTCTTGAAGAACAGTGGGGCCTTCTCACTCGATGATGATGCTCCCAAGTACGTTAATGTATCGGGTATTAGCAACAGTTCCATCGACATTCAGTTCTATGCCTGGACGAAGTCTGGGACTTATTTGGACTATCTGGAAACAAGTGAACAACTTTCCCTAGAAGTTTTAGAGACTGTCGCAAGGGCAGGTACCGCGCTAGCCTATCCCACCCAAACGATACATATGGCAGAGCACGCAGGAAAAAACTAAAGCCAAACGAACAGGTCGCTAACGCGCCATTTTTATTTTGCTGAATACGTTCGTCTCTGCGCTCTTTGGTTCATCTAGTTCTTTCGCTACCTCATCCTCCAAAAATGCACGGGTGCTTATTTCAATCGTTTCATCCGCGTCTGAATTTGTTGGCGTCTGGACGTCGGAGTTGCCAGACCGGTCGGACAGTGGCGCCCAAACTGCGTGAAGTGCCCCAGCCGATTAAGCGATGTTGTATTTTGTATGCATAACGTGTTCAATTTGAGACAAGTTTACCAATAGGACTCAATTGTTTGGACCCAACTCGCGAAGACAAAACAAAAGTGCCGATTTGGTTCCTCACGATGGTCACTATCGCTCTTGTGATTTGCGCCCTGTGGTTCGGGCGCGGGTTTCTCATTCCTCTTGCGGTAACAGGTCTTCTTTATATTCTCACCTCTGCGCTTGTTGATAAGATTCAGCACACCAGTTTGATTGGCTGGTCGCCACCCGGCTGGTTGGCTCAACTTCTGAGCACGGTTTTGATAATCGGAGCGGTCGTTCTTCTGGGTCTTGTTGCCGCTTCATCTGCGGATGATGTTCAAGGCGCGTTGCCAAGATACCGGGAGCGCTTCTCAATTTTGTCGGAACAACTGGAAGGTTTTCTCGGACCCAAGATCGTGATCGCAATCCAACAAGCCATGGAGCAAGCCGATGTAGGGCGTTGGTTTACTGCAGCAATGAGCGGAGTGGGCGGAGCACTTTCAATGCTTGGCCTTATAACGCTTTATTTGATCTTCTTGACTGCTGAACGACTAGCTTGGGCTACTAAGTTGCCACTTTTGGTTTCTGGGGAGGAAGAGGCACATCGCGCCAAGAAAGTGCTTTCGAGAATTTCCAATGGCGTGAAGCAGTATATGTGGGTGAATGCAGTAACGAGTGCCATGAGCGGCGTTGTTGCATTCGCCATTTTTTCGTGGGTTGGCTTAGACTTTGCACCATTACTCGCACTGACCGTGTTTGTAGCCGGCTTCATTCCAAACATTGGGGCGTTCATCGCAATTACGCTGCCCTCTCTCGTTGCTCTGATCCAATTCGATACTATGAGGCCGTTTTTGATCGTGTTGATTGGCTATGGCCTTGCGGATCAGTTCATCGCCAATGTCATACAGCCGAAAATGCAAGGCCGCTCTCTGAACCTCAGCACGTTCATGGTAATGGTCGCTCTAACTTTCTGGGCCACTGTCTGGGGCGGAATCGGAGCGTTTCTCGCAATACCGATGACGGTAATCGTTATGGTGTTTTGTGCAGAAATCCCCGCAACACGGTGGATCGCAGTAGTTCTGTCAGCGGATGGTCAATTGCTGGAAGAGCAGACTGTCGCTTCAAACAAGAGTAAGCAATCGATGTTGTCGCACATAGGCCAATCCAAAAAACGCCGAGAGTTTGAAGAGGAAATTGAGCAACTGCGCGCAGACTTCGACAATGGAGATAAATAGTCTGCGCTTAGCAGGGGCGCGACTATATCGATGAAGTTCTCTGCAACTGTCATAACGGCGGCCAGGTCGTTAGTTTTTTTGAGCCACCATTATTCGCCATTGTAATCGATTGAACGTGGCTGCAGCGATGACTGCGAGTAATGGATCAGCAAACAGTGGTTTAACCATGCATGCAAAGTGTTTGGAGGATATCGCAGTCAAGCGTTTGGCTTTTGGTTCGAATCTCAATCCCAATCCCAAATTAGCAAAACTGTAGCGTTGCGGGAGTATACAGAATTTTAAAGTTAAACTAGTACTTACATCGTAAAATAAGTTCTGGCCCGCAGCGATAGGAGAGATTGAAATGGCTGATATTGCGAAATGGATGGATGATCTCAAGCAAACACGCGACGAGCTTCGTTTGCATCTACATCTTGGTGCGAAAGAAGCAGAGGATGAATGGGAAAGCCTAATGCGTGACTGGGACTCGTTCTTGAGTAAGTCTCAGTTCGAAAAGTCCGAAGAGGAAGTCGGAGAAGCGGCCCGCGAGCTAGGCCTGAAGATGAAGGCTGCTTACGAACGTATGAAGAAAGCAGTTTAGTCTGCGGAAACAAGCGAGGATCACTAAACGCGAAAAGTTTTGAAAACCTCAAACGTATGGTGTGGCCACGTCATTTTAATTGAGGTGTTCCGAGCGAGAAAGTCTCAAACGCGTAGTGCCCTTGCAAAATTGCCATTTCGCCGATTGTTCATTTCTTAACCGCAAGGGATAGGCGATCAGATCACGCGCCGTCGTCTTGCGGTGGCACGCTATCAATCTTGCTTAGTGGTTTTGCTATGCTTGTTGCAATGATTGGCCTATTTTTTTTGGAGGGGGGAACATTGCCTGTTCTTCTGACTGAGCGATAACTACGGGAAAGCGCTGGGCGTCGGAATCCTTGCTGTTTGAGCCTGGATCTTGCTGTAGTTCCGGTGCTTGTCGCGCCTCGAATGAGCGCTGAACGAGAACCGGAACCTGGCATTGAATTTCACGATCTCTCAATGGACGATATCAAGGCGGAATTGTCCGAATGGCTAAGTGAGGCAAAGCATCTGGCAGAAAATGTGCGGCGTATTGAGTCCTATCCGTTTGACGCTGTGGAATAGACTCTGTTTGGCCCGCTTTTTTCAACGCTGGTGAATTCTCTCTACAAGAAGGTGCAAACTACCAATCACAACAAAGGCGAAACTAGTCGGGACAAGGGGGCACCAATTCTGATACGTTTTGGTTGCTGCGACAGCCTTTTCGAAAGTTCGAAGGAACGTTCGAAATCAGCTTCAAACATCGCTTCTAGTTGTGATGCAGCACTATCATCAAAGTAAACCGCCATGGCTTCAAAGTTTAGTCGGAACGACCGGTTATCCATGTTCATGGTTCCGACAGCCGCAAGCGTATCGTCCACCAGCACGACCTTTTGATGCATAAATCCCTCATTATAGCGCATCACTTTGACACCTACGTCGCGGATCTCGTCAAAGTATGCGAAGGCTGCCAGCCAAGGAACAGTGTGATCAATGACCTCTGGGACTAGCAATCGCACATCAAGACCGCGCAGCGCAGCAAGTTTAAGCGCAGTCAGGATGTCGATATCCGGCACAAAGTATGGTGATGCGATCCATACTCGCTTCTTCGCTTCCGCGATGCACGAAATGAAAAATATGGCTCCTGTTTCTAAATCATCACCCGGACCAGTTGCCACCAAAAGTGAGGTCATGTCAGCCGCATCTCGATCGGCGTCCCAATTAAGTTCGTCGATCAGTATCTCGTTTGTTGCCCAGTGCCAGTCTTCGGTAAATATCAGCTGAAGCTGCGAAACCACGGGACCGGTCAACCGAATGTGCGTGTCGCGCCAAGCACCGAAACGCGGATCGAGCCCTTTATACTCGTCTCCGAAATTCAAACCGCCCGTGAATCCCACATGACCATCGACAACTACTGTTTTGCGATGATTGCGGAAATTGAGCTGAAAACGGTACTTCGGCCCTCTCGTTGACTTCGGATCTACGTACTCTACCCCCGCTGACATTAAACGCTGAAAATATGTGGGAGGAAGTTTCTTGCTTCCAACGGCATCGACCATAAAGCGGACCGACACTCCTCGTTCGGCGGCTTTGATCATGTGATCGCAAAGGGCCCGCCCAACACCATCATCATTGACGATATATGATTGCACAAGCACGTACGACTTTGCTTCATCAATCGCATTGAAAATCGCCGAGAACGTCTCGTCGCCGTCAATCAATAGCTCAAAACCATTCCCGTCTACACCAGGTAGTTCCCCGATCTTTTCGAACAGTGTTGTGTCGTTCTTAGGCTTGGACTTGGGCTTATGTTGTTCACGATAGGTCGCCACACCTTCAAGAACCTGTTCGCTTGAGGCACGACTTATTTCATAGCCACGATATTTGTGGTGTCCAAGAAACAGATAAAGCGGCACACCAAGGTAAGGTGCTGTTACAAGAAAGATTGCCCAACCGATCGCGCCTTGAGGAGTACGCGCCGTCTGGATAGCGCGCCACGCGAAAACAATCGCAATGACCTCTAACGCGATGAGTGCAATAATCAAAACCGTGCCGAGCATTTCATCGCCCTTTCCATAGACAGGTGAAAGCCTGACTGAGTTACCCTCGCGCCAAAGCTATGTGAGTTTCCCATTCGTAGCAACTTTTAGGCCCTCCGTCTGGTCTTGTCAGACGAACTTTTGTTGAGCGTTGCGGGGCAGTTAAGCCGCCGTTCGGATTTCGGAAGCTGTCGTTGGGAAAATCCTGGCTGACCGACTGCTCAGAGCACAAAACGGACCTGTCAATCGGTTTAGCAGTCTTGGTCGATCCTACACTTCAAACAAGCCTTCACCAATTTTCTAACTGGATTTGAAACGACAAAAACGTGACAGTGCAGACAGGAGAAGGAATGTCTAAAACGTTGATTTCCTCTGATGTTGATTTCGCCGCTGAAGGAAAGCACAGCGGGTATCTTCGCGTGCCCCACTCGGTCGACAATTCGGCTTACGGGTGGCTTCCAGTGCCAATCACAGTCATCCGAAATGGAGAGGGACCGACATTGGTTTTGTCGGCCGGCGTTCATGGCGACGAGTACGAAGGGCAAGTCGCCGTAGCAGAACTCGCTACAGAATTATCACCGGAACACATTCGCGGTCGTCTTATCCTGTTGCCCATGGTCAATTTGCCAGCAGCCAAGCACGGTCGACGCATATCACCTTTGGATTCCGGTAATCTAAACCGCCTCTATCCCGGCAATCCTGTGGGATCACCCTCCGAAATGATCGCCCATTACCATGAAGAGGTCATTCTTCCGCTTGCCGATTATGCCGTAGATCTTCACTCAGGTGGGTCGTCACTGCATTATCCCGCCACGCTTTTGCGCGGGCCTGGACATACCCCTCAGGAAGAGGCTGGCTTGCAGATACTCACAGAAGCCTTTGATTTGCCCTATGCGTGGGTGTTTACCGGAGGTGGGGGACAAAATAGCACGGCCCGAACTGCGATGGGAGCTGCCAATCGCAAGGGGGTGATCAACGTTATGGCCGAGCTAGGCGGCCGCAACGCAGTGACGCCCGGGATTTTGTCTTATACGCGACGTGGGTTACGCCGCATTTTGAACGTTTTGGGAATGCTGCCAGATTATGTGCCAGACGCCTCAAGAGGGACTCGCCTGCTGAATGCTGTGGGCGTGATCTACTCCTATGATGAAGGCTTGTTCGAGCCGCTGAAAGGTATCGGAGACCCCGTTTCAGAGGGTGAAACCGTGGCACAACTTCACCATCCAGACACACCGGGCCGCGCACCAGATCATGTGCAATCCGCCTTTGGCGGTGTGGTATTGGCGATGCGTGCAATGGCACGGACAAACCGAGGCGATGCACTTTATCAAATAGCACAGGACACAGGCCGAGATGCCTGACTTTGATTTTGATGAGGTTATCGACAGGCGCGAGGTTCCAGCCCTCAAGTTTCATCAAACAGTTCTGGGGTCCGATGGTGCGGATCTTTTTGCCGCTGGTGTCGCCGACATGGATTTCCGTGTCGCTCCCTGTATCACGGCTGCTATCGAAAGGCGTCTGAAACACGGTCTTTTCGGCTACGAAGCCGTACCGGACAGGTTGGTCCCGGCTTTGATTGGCTGGATGGAGCGTCGCCACAAATGGAAAATCGAGCCACATCATATTCTGCACGCTCCAAATGTACTCAACACACTCGCCATGGCGGTCAATTGCTTCACCGCGCCGGGTGACGGAATCATAATACAGCCACCAGTGTTCTTCGATTTTGCAGACATCATCACCGAAAATGAACGTTGCGTGGCAGAAAACACCTTAGTGTTTCAGCAGGGCCGATACAGCATGGATTTCGCTGGGCTGGAGCACCTCGCCTCGCAACCCGTTAATCGTATGCTGTTCTTGTGTAATCCGCACAACCCGGTGGGGCGGGTCTGGACCAGAGAGGAACTTCGGCAGGTCGACGACATCTGCTTTAAACATGATGTGTTCGTTGTGTCCGACGAAATTCACTGCGACATCACCTTTCCGGGCCACGAATTCACGCCATTTGCGAGCATCTCGCAAAGGGCAGGCGCCAACTCCATTACTTGTCTGTCGCCAGCCAAGAGTTTCAATATCGCGTCTTGCTGTTCTTCCTTTTCAGTGGTGCCGGATGACGGTCGTCGCAACACCCTGCAGGCGCATAATAGCCGACTAACAGTCAATAAGAACAATGCCTTCGCATCCGTGGCGATGGAGGCCGCCTATACCTCCGGTGAACCATGGCTGGAGTCGATGCTGGATTATCTGTGGGCCAACGTAGATCTCACCCGAAAATGTCTGAAAGACATACAAGGCGTGGACCTGATCGAACCAGATGGGACTTTCCTTTTATGGCTCGATTTCGAAGGCCTGGGGCTTGCCCCAGAAGAACTTGACACATTCCTGAGAAACCAAGCCGGCTGGTCGATCACACGAGGGGAGTCCTTCGGACACTTAAGCTCGCGTTTCGGCAGGCTGAACATTGCATGTCCGAGATCGAGGCTAAGAACCGCGCTTAATCAACTTAAACGCGCTGTAGCAGCCGCCTAGCCCTTCCATAAAAGCTTCTGCAGCTTATGAAGTGAATGTCCGGTTTGTCCGCGACCCGGTCATAGCCGTGTTTTCTGCAAGTGTCTGCTCTGGGTCAAAGCAGCCGTTGACGCTGTTACCTGTTTATAGGTCCAGAGCCTAAAACGATCCGTTTGCCCTATTTCTGAGGAACCCTATAGGAAGTCCGGTCTTCCCAACCCAATGCATCCAGAGCGTCAGGCAACCCGCCTGA